>CALMBE010000432.1 GCA_937860165.1 uncultured Planctomycetaceae bacterium | reverse complement strand
CAGGATACGCCGCCTTTCTTCTTTCAGCCAGAACACAACTTTCGGTTATATCTCTTTCTTAGCTTGATTCAGGCATATCTCAGCCAAGTGAAACAGGCTTAAAGGCGGGTCCGCAGCCTGCCGGCAATCGCTCCTGGAACGTATGCAAATACAAGAAAGGGGAGATAGTAAAATGGTGTGAGAATGATCGAAATTGAAGCCGCTGTTGGGCCGACATCTGCTTCGGAGGGTGTATTAAAAACTATGTAGAAACTGACGGCAGACATTGCGATCAACGCGGCAAGTGTGCCGCAGTACGCGGGCTGCCGCGATTTCGACTTGAGCCAATCGCAATGGGCGAGGAACAACAGGGCCAAGAATGCGAATGGCGCAGTCAAGCTAACAGGATACCACGTCCTAAAC
Source organism: uncultured Planctomycetaceae bacterium (assembly GCA_937860165.1). GTDB lineage: Bacteria > Planctomycetota > Planctomycetia > Pirellulales > Lacipirellulaceae > Bythopirellula. The sequence continues at coordinate 4,465 of CALMBE010000432.1, read as the reverse complement.
CAATCAAGGGTGGGGTTGGAACCGGCATAGTGGGAAGCAGCGAAGACAGCGTGGACTAATCCAGGCACTCCGACCACTAATATCGCAAAGGCATACTTATTTAGATCGCTGGGATTCATATGCAATTCGGGGTTATTGGCAACAACATACTCCCAGAATGCTCCACAGCAGAGCCTACAACTCGTCAGAAGTCAATGGTGGCTGCCCTGTTCCGCGAACTCGCAGCAAGTACACAGTAGTCTCTTGAACAAGGAAAACAGAACGGTAAAGATTGCCTTGCTTTGTTCGGAATAAGGCTTGTCTCAAATCTCGTCCAAGCAAGGCAGCTTCGGGAGCAGGACCACATGCCAGTGGCCGGTCCGCTAGTCGAATCAGCATTTTCTCGTAAGCTGCTAACCAGGATACTGCGCCTACAGGTGAGCGTTCTGCATTCAAGTGGCAATATGCAGGACGTCATCCAGGGCGCGGGGCAACACTTCAACCGCAAAAGCCATGATTACAAGTTTTGTCCGAGCTTTTCACGAATTGCAGTGATTGAATCGCTCGCAGAACAACCGCGTTCCCCGTTGTCAAAATCTCGTAGCGAGGCTGCGACTGCGGCCAGGTCGGCTTGTTGCAGGGCAAGATTCGCCATGGCATGGCGGATGAGGTCGTCTTCCGACTGAAACACGCCGGTTGCCATCAACTGGTTCAATTGCTGTTGGATGTCGGAAGGAAAAGTATAACCCATGGCAATTGGGGCTCCATTGAGAAAAACGGACTGGCTTGATTGTAGTTCTATCCCGAGTTAATGACAACATTTAGACGCTGTTCAAAAATGTTTTTACTCTTAAAAGTCACTGCCGAGGCGGAGCATGAACAGCGAAAAACCTCCGGGATACCTCTGTGTTTCTCCGTGCCCTCTGTGGTAAAATCCCCTTCTTGCTACTCTTGTTGCTGCGGACCTTCCCATCGGAGACTTTGCGATGAACCATTGGTCAGAAATTCCCACCCGGCGGCAGTTTATTCGAGGGGCGGCGTTGTCGGCGAAGTTTGATATCGTGCTGGGAGTAACACCGGGCGAAGGCTAGGAAAGGTAAATACTACAGCTCTCAATTGAACCACAACGACACAACGAGCACGGCGGAAAGAAGAAAAAGTAGAAGAACTGGATTCCCGCCCCCGCCTCCGCGAGGGGCAAGCTCTACGCGGGAATGACGGATATTGTCCCCAGATTGTAGGCCGGAACAAGGTACTCCGCAGTTCCGGCAATGTTTGAGCGATCGCAGCGCGCTGCCGGAACTGCGGGGTACCTTGTTCAGGCCTACGGCTTTTTCCACATTTCACAATCGTTTCAAACCCGCAAGCCAACGTAGTAGGGTGGCTTTGGTGGTCGCATCGAAACCAGTGGCTGAAGGGGTTGGTTCGGTCAGACTCACGGGATAACCTGCTTCGCGGAGTTGCACGATGTCTTGTTTTATCAAGGGGGCGAAGGTTGAGTTTTTGGGAAGCACGGTCCACACGGCCAGCGGTCGAGAGGGCGAATTCTCGGGAATCTTGAGCGTGCGGGGGAGGGGGGCGTTGATAGTAGCCACGCCGCTGAACAGTTGTCGCCGGCGCAGTGCGAGGGCATACGCCAATTGCCCCGCCTTATCTTGCCCAACAACCACGGTCCTCTGCGAATCGACGTTAAACCTTCCGTGGGCAGTACGAACGAGGGCTTCGAGATACTCCAAGTCCTCGGTAGCCCAACCACTTTCGCTGCTGGGTCGGGCAACCAAGAGCACGATTTGTTGACGACGGCAGATTTCTTGCCAGTCGGAGAGCAATGCAGAATCTGGCAACTCGCCCGACTGGGCCAACCAAACAATAAGACCCGGTTGGAGTTTACCATTCGCCTTGGGAGCCAAGTACTTGGCTTCCTGCGGGAATTCCGGCAACTTGATTGATTTCATTTCGAGAGCCGGTGTGGCGGCTTCCGCTGGAGGTAATTTCGGTAAATCGTCGCTGGAGAGAATCTCTTCGGGCAGGCCGGCCAACTTGGCTGAAAGTGTGATTGCCTCCTCACCCCGTTCGAGCGACAGTGTTACCTCCTCGCCGGTTTGAAGACTCCGCATGGCTACCATGGCGTCGGCGAGTGTGGGTGTGGCCGCTTCGCCAATTTTTTCAATCCGATCTCCAGGCTTTACGCCCGCGGTGGCTGCCGGACTGGCGGGCCAAAGTCGTTCGACTGCAACTCCTTTGACTTCGGTAGCGGTGGCCGGGAAAACTCCCAGGAATGAATGCCGGAAGGGTTCGAGCTTTTCTGCAAGTGTGATCTCACTGTCGAATTCCTCGGCGGTTTCACCCGACCCACGTCGCAGCGATATGGTTAGCTTGTCACCGGCATAACGGGGTTTGATGAAAAACTGGAGTTGTGTCTGGGTCGCAACGGCTTGGCCATCGACACCGACAATGACATCTCCCGCTTTCCAACCAAGCTGTGCCGCAGGAGAGCGGGGCCACACGGACACAATTGCGGGGGATTCCACGAAAGGGCTTCCGGACTTCAATCCGACACCTAGTTTTCCCGGATGCAGATCCATGCCCGATTGCCAGCGTTCGAGATTGGCGAACACCTGCTCTAGGGGCACAGCAAAACCGATGCCCGAATCGTAATACTCGGCCCCGGCGACTTCGCTCTCGGGGCCTTCGTGGGCAGGTTGGGGAGACATCGGCACCAAGACACCAATCACCCGTCCCCGCAGGTCAATGAGGGGACCGCCGTAGTTCGCGCCCGAGACATTGCAATCGGTTTGCACTGCACGGCCGTGCATTCGCCCCAGTGCACTGAGGATTCCCAAGGAGACGTCGACATGCTCGGTTTGAAATGTGCGACCCAAGGCGATCGTTGTTTGACCTACCGCAAAATCTTCAGCAGGGACAGCCACGGGGACCGGCAGATCTTCCTGGTTTTCGATTTTCAGGAGCACCAACATACGATTCAGATCCCGCGCCACCAAAGACGCGGGGACTTGCTTGCCATTGGCCAGCCTTACCAAGATCGAACTGGGCCGCTGAGCAAAATTGAAGGCGCTCGAGACGATCAAACCGTCGGTCGAAATAATGAGTCCCGATGTTGGGCCTTGCGAAAGAACCGTTTCCCCCACGCGATCCAAACCGCCAATCGTGGTAATTTGCACGACGGAATCGGCAACCGACTCGATCGCATTGTGAATCGCAGCTTGTTCGAGTCCAAAATCTCGTTCGGCGGCGCAGGGTGAGGGGAAGATTGCAACCGCTGAGAGCAACCAAGCGATTATCGGAAGGAGAAAGTGGCTATCGTCCCTGCGTAGCATGGCCCCCCGGGCCGTGCGCAATACCTTGGGACGCACGGGCCGGGGGCCCATGCTACGGCAGAGCGAAAAGAGCGACCTGGCACTACTCATGGGTTGCCTCGGCAGCGGGTTCCGCGCTAAGTTGCAGTGTGCTCTCAAAAAGTGCCCCATCTCTGAGGACGGCAATCGGAATTTCTTCGCGTTGATCATGGAACGCCAGTTCGTCGACCAGTGCGCGGCAGGAAGCGATCTGCTGTCCGGCGACGAAAACCACTAAGTCGTCAGGACGCAAACCTGCTTTCTCGGCGGGCGAGTTTCGTCTTACCGCATCGATGTACGGGGGGGTCAGGGGCAACACGTCGGGCACGAGTCGCAGGCCGAGCATTTCCAGCGTGAGGGGGTCTTCGGGAAGTAGTGCCGGGCGATCTGAAGCCTGAGCACGGCCAGCGAGCATGTTATCGACACTGGTTGTGAAGCGTTCGGTCGGCAACGCATAATTCAGCCACGTGCCGGTGACTCGACTCTTGAGCTCTTTGCCCAAGAGGCCCAGTAGATTTCCCTGCCCGCCGCACCGGGGTTGTTAGCATAGGCATCGACCACGTACACGGGCTCGCGATTATTGGATACGAAGGCTCCGCGGCGGGCATCCAACGGGGCAATGGCTGTGATCGATCCCTGGAGCACGCTCACGGGTTCGTCACCGGTGGCGATGCCGTACAGATTGCTCAGCGCGAGCACCCGATCGCCAACCTCAGCGGTGACGGGCTTATCCAGATCAAAGAATGGGAGCATTTCCTCTTCCACGGATATTTTCAGGAGTGCCAACTCGAGAACCGGTTCGCTCGCCAAAAGTTCTGGACGAAACTTGCGGCCGTCGTCCAGGATGACTGCCAAATCCTCGGTATCGAGCACGTAGCTCAGAACTGTCAGGATATGTCCGGAGGGAGAAATGAGAATTCCAGTTTGATAGGATTCGAGTTGGCGGAAACCACCGGCACCATAAATCTTGACGATTTTAGCCTGCGATTGGCGGATCACGGTCTGCAATTCCGAGGACTCGCCCCGAGCGTTATTCAACGGCCCGAGCCCGAGTACGGCGAACAGCATCAAGCAACAACTTTTCCGCAACATCAGTTGATTGCTCCCGGAGTAGGGGTTTTTTCCGACTC
>CALMBE010000431.1 GCA_937860165.1 uncultured Planctomycetaceae bacterium | reverse complement strand
CTATGCGGACTACGTAGATTATGTGCGTAATAATAAAGACATTCCCAGTGGGTTTGTCAAATATATTTTTGAGCGGTCGCCAGGACGTGCTTTGCTGGTCTTCAATCGGGCTGATCGGCCGAACTCAGATATACTTCTGGCAGAGCACATGGTCAACAACGCAATCTGGCATAAGAAGCATCGTTCTAAAGAGCAATTCCAAAAGGCTTTGCCCGAAGCTCAACAGCACCTTTCTGAGTTAGCGTCGCAGGAACAATGGTGGGGCCGTATGTACGCTGCCGAGATAATGCGACAGAATAGAGATTTTCGGCGGGACGAAGTTATGGAAAAACTCAGTCGTGACGACAACGAACTTGTCAGCAAAGCGGCGAAATCTGCGATGGAGTAGAAACTAGAAGCTCCTAAAGCAGTAACATAATCGATAAAGTCCGCATAGGTAGTATAACCCAACTTGCGCGGCCTTCTTTTTGGCGGAAAAGTATTCACTATCACTTGAGATTCTGGTTAGCTCCAAGAACTTGCGAGTTTGCCCACTAATTCGGCTCACAACCTGATTTTCTAGACAAAGTCTCTTGACGGTGTACAGACGAACATGTATGCTGCGGTCTGTAAGCTTTTATAGACTTCGGGGAGATACTGCGATGGCGGAAGATTCTATCGAACAATCGCATTGCGAATTTGACGCGGCCCCGGTAGTCGATAAGTCGGCCCTTGAAGACCTGCGTATGCTCTACGAAGAGCAACAGCGGCGTCTGGCATGTCCCGCTTGTGGCGAAGAGCCTTTCTGGGGGTAGCCGAACCGATTACGGACTTTCGAGCTCCTTCAACCGTCAAAAAAATGGCGCGCAAATGGCGGCGATTGCCGTTGCTGCAATCAAGCCGATGGTCAACCTGCGAAAGAGGGCCAAGGAGAGCCGGCTTCCCAAATGGAGTCCGATCCATAGTCCAGCAAAGATGGCCGGAAGCACTACCAACGTGGAACAGGCTGGGGTGAAGAATTCATCGCGAAACTTCCACCACAAGAACCAAGCCCCCAAGGGTTGCCCCACTGCGGAGCAAAAGAACAGAAAGGCCCTTGCTCGGGCTACGCTCCAGGTCAGGGCATTCACATAGAGCACTAGCGGCGCTCCCCCCATTGAGGCAAAACCTAGCAAGAATCCCGAGGTAGAAAACGCCAGGGACTGCCAAAACAGGTTCAGCCTTTCTCGGCGTTGTACTTGGCAGCCCCATAACAGGGAGACAATCACGAGGAGCAACACTCCGACCAGTTGCTTGATTTGTGGCAGGCCGACGCGCTGATCGACCATCCACACGGCATAGGTTCCCAAGGGAATCGTCACCAACCTAATAGCCGTGGGAAGAACCATTTCATTTAGACGGACGTGCTCCCACAGTTTCCAAGTCCCCGTGAAGTTCTGCACACTCGTCGACACGAGATTGATAATCGCCGCCTCGGGCAAGGAGAACCCGCATAAAACGAGCAACGGAACTCCCAACAGACCCGATGCAAATCCCACAGCACCCTGAATGATGCTGCCGAGAGTCATGATGACCCCTAGCAGCAGGATGTCGGAAAGAGGATAGAGCATGAATCGCCCCGTGAGCTAATAATGGTAATCGTTGCTGCGCAAGGAGCCGATTTGCTAACTCTTTTGAGATTTCAAAAAACTTTGCACTTGCTTGCGAAGGTCATCACTATTCCAGCCATGGCGAGCGGCATCGGCCAGAAACTTCCGCTGCAAATCATGGGGCAAACGGGCAACCGCGGCATGTGCCGACCACGAGAGATCGGCATGTCGATTCTGGGGAGGAACTCTCCTGGCGACCGAGGCGTAGCGACTCACCATCTCTGTTGAGAGTGTATCGCCGCAAGCCTCGCCAAATTCTTCGCCGAACAAATCTTCTCCCCGATTGATCATATCGCCGATCCACCAGGGACTTGCTCGTTGACACCAAATGGCGAATTGCAGTGGCCCCTTCCACTCTGCGAGTGGTGGTTTGCCAGTCACTTTTACCAGTGCCGGTCGGAATTCAAAGGCCCCGAGCGCCATTTTTGGCTCTGTTACAGACATAGTAATGAATCGCGAGGAACTAACTGGAATGGGGAGTTTTAAGAAAGCTACCGTTGTGCCCATGGATTTTACGTCCGGGAGGTTCAATAATGGAAGTCCGAATACCCGTGTCCTCCTCGAACTTAACTAAGGGAGTCTGGGAATTCACTTTGAAAAATTCGCTTGACACGTCATTCCCGCGCAGGCGGGAATCCATGCCCTGAATGCTGGATTCCCGCCTGCGCAGGAATGACGGACTAACCGCTTGCAATGGGATACTACAATTCCCGGACGGTCCCACTTAACTCCTCAACGCCCATGTCAGACGATTCACTCTATTTCTCAGGTGCATTTCCGAATACGCGATTGCGGAGAATGCGACGTCACGGCTGGTCGCGTCGGTTAGTCCAAGAACATCACCTCTCGGCAAGTGATCTGATCTGGCCCCTCTTTGTAATCGAAGGGGGAAATAATCGAGAAGAAATCCCCTCGATGCCCGGCGTCGAGCGATGGGGAATCGAATTACTCGTGGCCCAGGTGGGCAAGGCCATCGAACTGGGAATCCCCGCCGTGGCTCTGTTTCCCGCCACCCCTCCCGAAAAAAAATCTGCCGAGTGTCTTGAAGCCATCAATCCAGAGAATCTCATCTGCCGGGCCGTGCGGGCCGTTAAGGCTGCTCATGGAGATCGCATCGGAGTGATCTGCGATGTGGCCCTCGATCCGTATTCTAGTCATGGGCACGATGGCTTAGTCCGCGAGGGCTACGTGGTCAACGACGAAACCGTGGCACTCCTGTGCAAGCAGGCCCTGGTGCAAGCCGAAGCGGGTTGCGATGTGATCGCCCCCTCGGACATGATGGACGGCCGAGTGGGTGCCATTCGCCGGGCCCTCGACGAAGCGGGGTACGTCGACGTGCAAATCATGGCCTACGCCGCCAAATATGCTTCGGCTTTCTATGGACCCTTTCGAGATGCCGTCGGTTCTGCCGCCAATCTCGGTGCAGGGGACAAACGCACCTATCAAATGGACCCCGCCAACGGCGATGAAGCCCTCCGCGAGGTTGCGTTGGACATCGCCGAGGGGGCCGACAGTGTGATGGTCAAACCGGGGATGCCGTATTTGGATATCGTGTACCGGGTGAAGCAAGCCTTCGGGGTTCCGACCTTTGCGTATCAGGTGAGCGGTGAATATGCCATGCTCTGCGCCGCCGCGGAACGCGGCTGGCTCGACCGCGACAAAGCCATCCTGGAAAGTCTGCTCGCATTCAAACGGGCCGGTGCCGATGGGATTCTCACTTACTTTGCCCACGACGCGGCGAGATTGCTCGAGTCCGCAGTCGGTTGATATTCAAATCGGCAGGAAGACTCAGCTAATAAAGCTCTAGAAAGCTCAATGTGTGATTTTTCGGGCGATATGGCAAGGCCGATCAGTTACTCGTATTGGGGTGCCATGCTCACGCTGGTACTCCGGCGTGGGCATGTGAATAGTCGAGAAAACATGGCCACAACGGAGTACCGCCGTGGCCATGGCACCCCCATCTTGAAAAACTGAACAGCCCTGGCTTCCGCGGCAGGAGAACTGCAATTTCTCTCGCATTGTAGTAGGCACACTCCGTGTGCCGTCACGGTCCTGCCAAAACGCTGTGCTTTTCTCAAGTGCTGCTACGGCACACGGAGTGTGCCTGCTACAAAAAGAAACGTCGCAATTCCCCTATCCTTGCGCAAGATTCTCGTTAACTAGTCATGCCAAAAGTTCAGGCAACCACCACGCCAGTAATATCACAATACTCCACGCACCGAGTTTCTTTGATGAGAGGTTCCTATCCAGTCGCAACAAAACTAGTACCGTGAAGGCACACGCCAGCAGGCAATGAAAAACGTAGGCGCCAATTGCTGCCCAAGGCAACTCCGGTAAGGGATTCGTAGTTCCTGGGAGCTCGGCGAGTGGGTCGAACGTGGGGTTGGCGTTGCTTCCGATCAAATCTCGGTAGGCCAGCCCGAAAAAAACCAGCCCCATGAGCGCTTCGATAATTGCGTAACGCGGGGAAATCGGAGCCTGACAGTCACGACACTTTCCTCGGAGCAACAACCACCCCAAGACGGGCACATTGTCCCGGGCTCGAATCGGGTGGTTGCAGCGGGGGCAGTGCGAGGGTTTCCAGACCACCGACATTCCCAAGGGAAGCCGATACGCAACCACATTCAGAAAACTGCCGATGCAGGCCCCGATCAAGCCCAGCCAGATGGCCGTCAGCAAGTCCAGGTTGAGCACGGCAATCACTTGCATGGTCATTTCATTGATACCGAACAAAGAATCCTGTTGAATCACACCGGTGTCAGCAATCTACTTCCCGATTACCAGTCTTGGGAACGGCAAATCAAAGTCCGCGGCAGGATATGGAAGCCAACAATCCTGATTGCGATTGGAGAAAAACCTTTGTTTACGGTACAGTAGAGTGTCGTGTTCAACAGCAACTCACACCGATTTCCCCCGTTTTATACTCAATGCACAGCGTTCCTGCGACAAATAATTCCACGAGCGAATACCAGAAGGATCCACGTGGATTGCTGTCGCCAAGTTTCCTGGGCTTGCTGCTAACGCAGTTGCTGGGGGCCACTAACGATAACATCTTGCGCTGGCTGGTGATCGGAATTGGCAAGGATTACTTTCAGGGGGGCCAAGTCAGTCGCATTCTGGCCCTGGGCACTGCCGTCTTTGTGCTCCCCTATATTTTGCTGGCCGCACCTGCGGGTTATCTAGCGGACCGGTTTAGCAAGCGAACCGTAATTGTCGTCTGCAAGGCCGCTGAAATTGTCATCATGGCCTTGGCCATTGTCAGCATTTGTTGGGGGCATGTGTGGTTCATGCTGGCGATTCTCGGGCTGATCGGGTGCCAAGCCGCGCTCTTTGGACCAGCCAAACTAGGCAGCATCCCCGAAATGCTCGAAGAGCGCCACATCTCGGTAGCCAACGGGCTCATTGGACTGACAACCGTATTGGCCACGATGATTGGCACTACGGTGGGGAGTGTATTAGC
>CALMBE010000430.1 GCA_937860165.1 uncultured Planctomycetaceae bacterium | reverse complement strand
GAATTCCAATGCACTGGATTCCCGCCCCCACTTCCGCGAGGGGCAGACTCTGCGCGGGAATAACGGAAATCTTCCCCAGCCACTAACCACTAGCCACATACCACTTATCTACTCTGAGACCTCCGTGGTAAAATTACTTCCGGCTTGCACGAAGAGATAGATGCCGAAGTTATTTTTGAATTGTTCCTAAGCATCGTCCTGGGCATACGGTCCAAAGACGCTGGTCAACAGCACGCGGGCTTGCGTGCCTTTGGGATGTTTGGGGTGGTTGGCTAACTCGGACATGAGTAGTCGCTATTGAAAAGGTTTACCAGGAATCCTGTGAGTCGATCATTGTGGCTGATCGGCTGGGAAACACTACTATTCGAAGAAACGTGCTTGATTGGTTGTCCTCAGGTCGGGAATAAGCGGTACCCCTAGTGTTCGCGCAATCTGTGTTTCTATCCTCAAAAGGCCCTGAATAATGAGTTAACAAGTAGTCACGGATGTCCTCGCAGACACCAGTGTGAGTAGATGATTTACGACATCCCGAGCCGAGTAACTCAGAGCGCTGGCGGACTTCAGAAATCGCGTAATACTTTTCACGTCATCGCCACACGTAACCAGCGGGAGCTCGCACCCACTTTCCGAACGCCATTGCCCGAGCCCGACGGTGGCCATGAGCCCATTGCAAATACATTTGCGTCCTACGGCATCTTGGGCATGGCCTCCCTTTTTCTCGAAAGCTGCGACCGGCTCGGCGGGACAGCGCCAACCAAGAGTGCCGTTGGCGGTCTTGAATGCCTGGCGAAGTAGGCCGAGATCGCAGTATCTTTTTCGCAATTGATAACTGACGGAATCCGATAAGCTTCCCATTAGTGAAAGTACCTTAAAGGGAAATCCCGCGGGTGAAGCCAAGGGATCCGTTCTCACATCGAGTTCACCAGATTTGCAGAGTTGAATTACTTCCCGTCGGATGTCTTCACGCATGCCAGATTCTTCGCAGAAGGCAAAGGCCGTACCTACTTGAACTCCGCTAGCTCCAGCATCCAAGGCGTTCACGACCTGCTCGGGAGAACCGTAAGAACCTGCGAGCCAGTAGGGAAGTCCTAAGGCTTGCAGGGCTTCTAAATCTACTACATCGCGCTCACCGTAGAGGGGTTCGCCACGTTCATTGAAGTGCGATTTTCCTCGGGGCGGCGCATTGTGACCTCCGGCCGTGGGGCCCTCGACTACAAATCCATCGACTGCCCCATTAGATTTGCGCGAAAGCATCGAAGCCAGCGTGGCGGAGGCCACGATCGGAAGGAATTTAGGGCGCCGCAACCAAGGAACTTGCCCGCCGGTGAATTCCTCGGGGTCAAAGCGAATTCGGAATCGATCAAGTTCATTGGCCCCATCTACTCGGAGGGTCAATTCAACTGGTTTTCCTTCGCACAAACGGTCAATTGCACCAGGAATGTTGGTTGGAATGCCAGCCCCCATGAGTACGTAATCGACCCCTGCGAGCATGGAACCGAACAGCGACGGAAGAATTGGGAGCTGGATCTTCTCTAAATAGTTGATTCCAACTAAACCGTCATGACCCTCCTTGGCTAGAAAGACTTCGACGAAATTACCTAGCACAATCAGCTCGAGCTGCTCTCGAGATGGTGCTTCATTCATCAACTTGAGCGAAACAAAAGGTTCTTGGTACGGTTTGCCTTCAGGTCTGTAGTAGAGTGAAAGAATTCGCTTGCATATTTCAGAGAGAGGAAACTCCTTGAAAGCTCTTCGTATGTGCCCACCTGGATCGCCTAATTGCAGTCTCCGTACCAGGACGGTATCCAAGGCTGTGCCAGACACGACGCCCAGTTGACCCGTCTGGGAAACCGCATTGGCAAGTTGCCAAGACGAAACGGCAACACCCATGCCCCCCTGAATGATGATTGGGTTAGCACTTTCGTTCATATCGATTCCTTCTCGATTGTTTCTGGTGTTACTGCTTGGAACTCGGTACCGACTCTTTATTCGTTCCCAATTGCGTCGGAACCGATGGAGAACAACTTCTTGTCCTCGCAGAGTGGCGTGACCGAACCTGGTTCAGCCAGGAGACCGGCGATCGTCGAGTCTCTAAACTGTTCCTCGATCAAAGCCATCGCCCCATCGAGGCGGCGATGCAAAGGACACAATGTTGATCCATGCGACTCGATGTTTAACGGGCACTTGTGAATTCGCTGAACGGGTTCGACCGCATCGACCACGTCCCAAATTGTCATTTCGGTAGGATCTCGAGTGAGCACGAAGCCCCCATGGAGTCCACGCTGGGAACTGGTAAGCCCCGCGCGCACTAAACTTTGCAATAGCTTTGATAGATAGGGAGCCGGTACTTGCGTGACCTTGGCAATTTGCTGAGCAGTGCATGGTTTTCCATGATGCTGAGCAATCGTAACGATCGCGCGTAGTGCGTACTCCACCGATTGAGAGAGCATGGCTAGGCACACATGAAGTGTTTAAGTCGGATATCAAGACCTTGTTGTCCTGTATATCGCAGGCAAGATTGAATTTCAAGGGGAGAAAAGGTCCGTTTCCAGAGGAGTTTCAGCAAAGGAAAAACAGCAGGGCATATCGTGGAATCACCTCGACTGCGAGGTTTGCTCCGCAAATGCCACCACTGTCCGAAAGTGGTGGGCCGATCAGATATACACTTTAGGGTGCCATGCCCACGCCGGTACGCCGGTGTGGGCATGAGAATCTCCGAGCAAACATGGCCACGGCGGAATGCCGCCGTGGCCATGGCACCCACTATCTTGAAAAACCGTTCGGCCCTTATTCCGCGGACTTCTTTCTTCTCCCAGCCGGCCCAACACGGTAGAATGGTTAAACTCGCTAAGCTCGGAATTCCGATAAACCCCTCAGAGGCCGGTCCGTGTCAGCCGCGCGGGAATGAAAACCCATGAAATTTCGCCTTCCTATCTGTTGCTGTACTTGTCCGGCTTAGGCCGGACGCTCTCGACCTGTGCGCCCCGCCGGCGCGTTCTTGGCCCCCATTTTCGACTGATCACACCTTGAACGACGTGTCATCACTCAGCCCCAGGCAGAGGAATTATTCGACATGGCCACTGATTTTCGCCTGAAAGACAAGCTTCCCGAGATTACCGAGAACATTGTCAAGACCTACGACCAGCTCAGCACGATCAACCATCTCGATCACTGCCCGCTGCCCAGCTACGAAGAAATCATCGCCGCGATCCATGATCTCACCGAGATCTTGTTCCCCGGCTACCGCCGCCGGACGGGGCTGCATCGCGGCAACATCGCCTATTACGTCGGCGATATGGTCGACCGCCTGCACGATCGACTCACGAGCCAGATTGGTCGCGCCCTGCGGCACGACGCCGGCGCTACCGCCACTTGCGAAAACGATCACGACTTCGAGGCCCTCGGTCAGGCGAAGACGCTCCAGTTCCTGGAGTTGCTCCCCGAGCTGCGGCGAATCTTAGCGACCGACGTGCAAGCCGCCTACGAGGGAGACCCCGCCTGCAAGAATCTCGACGAAGTGATATTCTGCTACCCGGGTCTCGAAGCGATCACCGTCTTCCGTTTGGCCAATGTGCTCTACCAACTCCAGATTCCCTTTATCCCCCGGATGATGACCGAGTGGGCCCACAGGCACACTGGTATCGACATCCACCCCGGGGCGACGATTGGAGAGTATTTCTTCATCGATCACGGCACAGGTGTGGTGATCGGGCAAACGTGCGAGATCGGCGAGCATGTCAAGATTTATCAGGGCGTGACCCTGGGTGCCTTGAGCTTTCCCACCGATAGCGACGGCCAACTCGTGCGAGGACAAAAGCGGCACCCGACAATCGAGGATCGCGTGGTGATCTACGCCAACGCCACCGTCCTGGGAGGCCGCACGGTCATTGGCCACGACGCGGTGATCGGCTCGAATGCCTGGATCACATCGAGCATCGAACCCCACACCACAGTGTTGCTGGAAAAGCCCAAGCTCAAAGTCCGCAACGAAGTCGCCGACGAACTCCGCCCGGAGACCCAGTACCAGATATAGAGGCTAGAGGCTGATAGTCAATAAGGGGACAGGTCAGGGCCAATTAGTATTTCACAATGGAGGGTGCCATGGCCACGGCGGTACTCCGCCGTGGCCATGTTTTCTCGACTATTCACATGCCCACACCGGAGTACCAGCGTGAGCATGGCACCCCACAATGAATAACTGATAGACCCTGTGCTCACGGCTCTTCGGCAAAGAGTCCCGACAAGAAGCCGACCATGCTCTCGTAGGCCTGTTGTTCTTCGCTCACCACGAATTGCACTTGGGCCTTGCGAAACACCGCGACGCTCGACTGGTATCGGCATCTGACAACTACTTGGGCCTCGGGGTTGAGTCGGCGGACTTGGGTGAGGATTTGCTGCGCGATTTGGTCGTCGGGTACGCAAAGCACCACCAAGCGAGCATCGTGGGCATGGGCGGCGCGCAAGATTTCGGGCTGCGTGGCATCGCCGGCGGCCGTGTGAAAACCAAGTTGCTCGAAAGGATACAAATTGATCGGGCTGCGATCGATGAGGGTCACGTTTACCCCTTGGGTTTCCAGAAAACTAGCGATTTGCTTCCCGATGGGGCCCACGCCGATAACGACCGCACCGTCGAAGGAATCTCGGGTCATGCCAGGGGCCGATGGGGCTTGTACGAGATCTTCGCCGGTTGCAACCTGCTTGAGCCCCCAGCGGAGCAAGAAGGGAGTTAGAATCAGGGTACCCAGGCCAATCGCGATGATTTGCTGATATGCGGCTTCGGTCAACACTTCGGAATTTCGGCCAAGCTTGGCCAAGACAAAGGCGAATTCGCCAATGTGGGCCAACCCAAGTGCCATACCAAACGAACTTTGCCACGATAGTTTCGTCACTCGCAAGGCAATGCTTGCCGCAATTGCTTTCAGGGCGATCACTGCCAAGATCATCAGCAATAACATGACCGGAGACGCGAGGACAATCTTGGCATCCACCAAGAGTCCCAGGCTCACAAAAAACACAGCGGCAAATGTCTCGCGGAAGGGTAACACCAGGGCGTCGATCTGCGCACTCCAGCGGTTGCCTCCCAGAGCTAGCCCCGCGGCAAAGGCCCCCACTGCGCCTGGCAGCCCGAGTGCGTGGGCCATGATGGTGATCCCTCCGAGTGCCACCAACGTGAATAGGATCACGATGTCGGGGCTGCGATAACTTGCCAAACCTGGAATGACCCAGCCGTTGAGGATTTTCCGACTGACGAAGATCAGTCCCACAAAAAGAAGCGAGGAACCCATCAAGAAGAAAACTTCTTGCCACTCGGGAGCTTTGCCATCGGTGAGCATAGGAACCAGCAACAACAAAGGCACAAGAGCCAAGTCTTGGAAAAGCAAAATTCCGATGGTTCGCTTCCCATGGGGCGACGAAGACTCGCCAAACTCGGCCAGCGCGTTGAAAACCAGCACCGTCGAACTGAGTGCGATCGCGGCAGCGAGGACCATGCTTGCCGCCGGGGAAAAGCCCAGGGTGTGAAGTATCAAACCCGAGGGAAGGGCCACCAGCGCCATTTGCAAACTACCCCCCACGAGCAACTGTCGGCGCAATTGCCACAGATCGTCGAGCGAGAATTCCAGCCCGATCGAAAACAACAGCAGGAACACACCTGCCTCTGCGAGCAGATCGATTTGGTGATTGTCGCCCCCCACCCAAGCGAGCACACTATCGCCCAACAGAGTGCCGATGACCAGATAACCCACAATGGCCGAGATGCCCAGCCAGCGGCAAATCAATGCAGCCGCCAAACCGGCTGCGAGAATCGAGAGCAAATCGACGATCGTGTCGAGGGGCATTTTATTTTGGGCCTGTGCGAAATCAAATCTAGGAAGGGAGGATTATAGCGGAAAATGTTCGGAGTGTGAGGCACAGGAGTGTGGTTTCTGCCCTGCGGAGGAAGCAGGGCCAATTAGTTTTTCACAATGGAGGGTGCCATGGCCACGGCGGTACTCCGCTGTGGCCATGTTTTCTCGACTATTCACATGCCCACGCCGGAGTACCAGCGTGGGCATGGCACCCCAAAGTGAAAAAGTGATCGGCCCTGGCGGAGGAAGCAGCTTTCTTTTCAAGCGGTGTAGGTTCGACTATGATCGGCGGTTCTGCGAACCAATTCGATTACTGATTGGGGTTCGCAGCCAATTTAAGAAGTCTAGGATTCACGATGCCACTCTCATGGAATGAAATCCGCAGTCGAGCGCTCGCATTTAGCAAGGAGTGGATAGGCGAATCGCGGGAACACGCCGAAGCCAAATCGTTCTGGGATGGATTCTTTCAAGTCTTTGGCCACAAGCGCCGGCAGATCGCCAGTTTTGAGGAACCCGTCAAGAACCTCAAAGGGCACTACAGTTTTATCGATCTCTTCTGGAAAGGAATGTTACTCGCCGAGCACAAGAGTTTAGGCAAAGACCTGGGAAAGGCTCATACCCAGGCCATGGAATATATCCAAGACCTCCAGCGCGAGGGTCGTGGCGAGGAAGTGCCGCGTTACGTGGTCATTTCCGATTTCGCTCACATCGCCCTCCATGACCTTGAGGAAAGTACGAGCATCGAGTTTCCGCTGGCTGAGTTCTACAAGTACATCAAGGACTTCGCGTTCATCCCGGGATACAAACAGCACTCCTTTGAACCACAAGACCCGATCAATATCCAGGCCGTCCAAATTATGGGCGACTTACACGATGCACTCGAGGCAGGTGGCTACTCAGGGCACGAACTCGAACGACTTTTGGTGCGCATCCTGTTTTGCTTGTTTGCCGAGGACACAGGCCTCTTTGATCGCGACGCCTTTCGCCTCTATTTGGAAAATCATACCAAGCCGGATGGTTCGGATTTGGGGCCGCAACTTGCACAATTCTTTCAAACGTTGAATACTCGCGAGGAAATACGTCAGAAAAACCTGCTCGACGAATTGGTCGAGCTCCCTTATGTAAATGGTGAGTTGTTTGCCGAACCCCTCAACTTGGCCGCGTTTGACCGTGGAATGCGAACTCAATTGCTTGCTGCCTCAGCTCGATTCGAATGGAGTCAGATTTCGCCCGCGGTGTTTGGCGCACTATTTCAAGAGGTAATCGAACCCAAGGAACGGCGTCAAATCGGTGCGCACTATACGAGTGAACGCGACATACTCAAAGTGATTGGCCCGTTGTTTTTGGATGACTTAAAAGCAGAACTCGATAAAGCAGGTCGCGACAAGAAGAAATTGCAGGCCCTGCACGAGCGACTCGGCAAAATGAAATTGCTGGACCCGGCCTGTGGCTGCGGCAATTTTCTCGTGATTAGCTACCGAGAGTTGCGGCTCTTGGAACTCGATATTCTGCGTCGACTGTTGAAGAAAGCAGAGACCCAAAAGTTGACCGACATTAGTACCGTATTACGTCTCGATGTCGATCAGATGTACGGCATCGAGATCGAAGAATGGCCAGTTCGCATAGCTGAAGTGGCGATGTGGCTGATGGATCACCAAATGAACCAACAACTCAGTGAAGAGTTTGGTAACTATTTTGTGCGATTACCGCTCAGGAAAAGCCCTCATATTCACCACGGTAATGCACTCAGAGTCGATTGGAACGAGGTCTTGCCAGCCAGTGAGTGTACCTATGTGCTGGGTAACCCGCCGTTCGTTGGAAAAAAAGCCCGGACAAATGAGCAGCAGCATGACATGAGCATTGTCCTAGGTTCGGGCAACAACAAGAGCATTTTAGACTATGTTTGCTGCTGGTATGTAAAAGCAGGGTCGTATTCCCAAAATCGGGGCATCGACTTTGCGTTTGTATCAACGAATTCAATTACACAAGGTGAACACCCAGGTGTTCTGTGGCCGTTAATACGATTTGTTTGTAAACACTCAATACGTTTTGCATACCGAACGTTTGCATGGGAAAGCGAAGCTCGTGGCAAAGCGCACGTTCACGTCGTAATTATCGCGATGTCCGAGCATCAAAGCCCGAAGCGACTTTATGATAGCGGTCAAGATGGAAGGGCATCGTACACTACTCCCAACATAATAAATGCCTATTTGGTCGATGCACCTGATGCATTATTGGAAAATCGATCGCGTTCAGTTTGTAAGGTTCCTCAATTATCTTTTGGAAATATGCCCAACGATGGTGGGCACTTACTCCTGACGGCTAAAGAAGTGTCAGAATTAGTGAAGATTGATCCGGAAGCGAGAAAATTTATCCGACCTTTTGTGAGCGCGAAGGAGTATCTAAACGGAATCGACAGATTTTGCATTTGGCTGGAGGATGCTTCACCAAGCGAATTAAAAAAACACCCTGAAATAAGGAAAAGAGTTGAACTTGTAAAGAAATATCGCAATGCAAGCAAACGAGTAGCAACTCTGAAACTTGCGAAATCTCCAATGCTTTTCGGTGAGATCCGTCAACCTAATGCGTCATATGTGGTAATTCCTAGGCATTCATCTGAGAATAGAGCTTATATTCCAATGGGCTTTATAAGACCACTAAATATCGTTGCAGATAGTTGTCTTGCCTTGCCAAACGCGAAACTTTATCACTTCGGCATTCTAACTTCCACAATGCACATGGCATGGGTGCGCTATGTGGCGGGGCGACTCAAGTCAGACTACCGTTATTCCGCCAAACTCGTTTACAACAATTTCCCCTGGCCTCAGGATGTAAGTGCGGCGAAGTACCAAGGGGTGGAAACCGCAGCGCAGGCTGTGCTCGATGCGCGCGAAGCTCATCCCGAGGCATCGTTGGCTGACCTGTATGATCCACTCTCGATGCCTGCTAATCTAGCGAAAGCCCACGAAAAACTCGATCGCGCAGTGGATCGGTGTTACCGCCCGACAGCTTTTGCAAACGAGCGCGTGCGCGTTGAATATCTGTTCACACTCTACCAGAAACTGACCGAGCCGTTGCTGGCGGAAAAGAAGCCGCGTCGAAAAAGCACATGACCGGGGTAATTGTCGGGTCCTTTGGATAGAGGACTCGAACAAAACCTGTTGCACACTCCTGGAAACTTGCTCATCGAAGGGGTAATATGGAGGTGCCGTAAGTGTCGCCATGAATTGGCGGTTAGCTTCCCTTCTAACTCGGACTGAAAACATGTTGCAGCGCATCTGTAATCACGCGGCCTTGGCGGTGCTGGGCGTTTTTGTTGGCGTGGTAATCACCGTCGGGTGGTACGGCATGGGGAGACCCGTCTCGGTGCTGGCTACGGCCACGCACGGCGAAAGCAACTTCGCCATCGCCACGGGGTTTGTCGATCAAGAGCTCGAGGCGTTTTATTTTCTCGATTTTTTGACGGGAGACCTGCGGGCCGCCGTGGTGG
>CALMBE010000429.1 GCA_937860165.1 uncultured Planctomycetaceae bacterium | reverse complement strand
GGCCGCCGGCGGTGGATGCCGCCAGCACCGTCACGGTTCCGCCCGGGTCGAAACGCAGTTCGGCCGTTTCCGGCGCCGGACTGCCCGACGGCGCCACGCTGACGCGGACGCGGGAAGTCTCGTCGCGCATCGAACAGATGCTGCTCGCGGACCCGGCGAGCGATCAATTGAGCAAACTGGGAACCGAAGTCCAGCACCAAGACACGCTCGGAAGCGACAGTGCGATCAGCAGAGGCGGAGGGGGCCATCATGGTCGGTCTTAGGGAGAGCCGGGGTAATCCTCGCCCCCGGAATCGATCAAGGGAAAGCCCCTCATTATAGAGGGAGGTGTGGGAGTGCCTAGTGGCTCGAAAAAGCCGTGGATCTACCGATTGCAGACCCCCGATCCCGTGGTCTTTTCGCCACATTGCGTTGAATTTCTGCACACTCAGTGGTTATGATAGAGGAAAGGGACTTTTGACGGAACTCGCTGCTAGAAAGCTACTTACGGCATGAAAATCTTGCTAACTAACGACGATGGCATCTACGCACCCGGTTTAGCGGCACTGGAACAACAGTTGCGGCTACTCGGAGACGTGACCGTGGTCGCCCCGCTTACCGAGCAAAGCGGAGTCGGGCACTCGATCACTTACCTTAAGCCGCTCATGGCTCGGGAAGTTTACGACACCGAGAACCGGCGGCGAGGTTGGGCCGTGGAAGGGAGCCCGGCAGACTGTGTGAAACTAGCGATCTGTGCCCTGATGGAGGAAAAACCTGACCTCGTGGTCAGTGGGATCAACAGCGGCATGAATGCCGGGATCAATGTCCTGTATTCCGGCACGGTCGCGGCGGCGATTGAAGGGGCTTTTTTTGGTGTGACCAGTGTGGCGGTCTCTTTAGAGTTTCACGAAGCAGCCCGCTACGACATTGCCGCGGAATTGGCCGTGGGAGTTATCGAACAAATACTTGCCCAGAAAAACGCCACACAACACTTATACAACTTGAACATTCCCAGCGCAGCGCTCGATGGCCCGGCTGAAGTGAAGATCGTGCCGATGGCGACGGCTCCCTGGGGCGAAGACTTTCAAAAGAAAATCGACCCGCGTGGCCGGCCCTACTTTTGGGCGAATGGATTGCAACCTGACCCACCTACTCACGAAGAAACCGACCTGCGAGCCTTACGAGCAGGACACATTACCTTGACCCCACTCAATTTTGATATGACTTTGCGGAGCAAACTGGAAGAGATGAAGAAGTGGGACTTGGGAAAAGTGAAATGTTAATAGGTACACACAAAGATTTTGGGAACACTAATCAACGCTAATAACCACTAATTAGATTAGCGATGATTAGTGGTTATTAGTGTTCTAAAAAAAATAAGCACGGGCGCATTTGACGTCGAATGGAAGACTCATTATGAAAACCAATACACTTACGATTTTCGCCGTGTTATTCCTGGTTGGCTGCGAGGTGCCGGAACTCGAGATACCTCGGGTCCAGCCGGTGGTGCAGCCGGAAGCCGTTGCCGTGCAGCCCGTGGAACCAGTCGCCGAGGAAGTGGACCCCAACGAGCCACCTCCCGTGACTGTGGTCCCTCGGCCTTGGACTGCGAAAGACCCTGTGAAGGGCAAGAAATCGCGTGCTGCCGGTGCGGTGGCTGCCTCGATCGGAGGGGCTCGGTTCTACGCCGAGTACGAAAATCTGCGAATCAACATTGTTCATGCCCTTGATCTTTATTGGGGCGAACAGGGTGAGTATCCGCAGTCTCACCAAGAATTTTTGGACAAGATCGTCAAGTTCAACAATCTCGTTTTGCCTGAACTCGATCCAGGGGTGGAATACATTTATGACCCCGCGGATCACATTTTGAAGATTTATCGCCCCGACGTGCCTGGTGGCCCCCCGGCAGTCGCCGCGCCGGCTGAGGGTGCAGAACCACAATAGCAATTCCCTGCGATGCATTGCATCGCGGCTAAGCTTATGTACTGAAGATTGAAATTTTGTGATTTCAAAACACCACTGACAACTGACTTCTCCCGCCCTCCTCTTCCTCCTTCCAACGAACGACAGCATGACTTCTCGCATACCCATGTTTCTATGGCGGTTGGTATTCACTGCCGCCTTGGTAGCCGTGTTTTTTATCACACGCTCGCGTGCCGACAACTGTAACTGTGGTTACGTGTTGGCCTCGGCTGCGCCGTTCACGCCACAAGCCGACAGCTGGGTCTTCGCCCGCAGCCGCTACACACACGACCCGGCCACGGGTGCTCGCGTGGCCCAGTACGACCAGATTGCCCCGGTCGAACCGCTCCCCGATCAGCGACTGGTTACCAGTGGTTACACCCGTACGCGAATCGTGCAGCGGGGACCCGATGGTTCGGCTAGCACCAGTTATCGAGTCGAAAACTACGGCAACGGTCGTGGTGGGCTCGATGCCGAATGGGAACGAACGCATGATGCCTGGCGAGGTGCGACCACCGAGGGAGGGAGTTTCTACGGCAACACTGGTTACGGCGGCTATGGGGGCTATGGATACGGTGGCTATCCGGGCTATGGTGGTGGCTATCCGGGAGTACCAGGGGTAGGACCGGGATTTCCAGGTGCGGGATATGTCCCAGGTTTCGGCTACACCGCGCCAAGTTACGGCTTCGGATCGGCCGGGCCCGATCCTCGGCGTCTCGATCCCGATGCCGCCGATGGTTACCGCGACGGGGTGCGTCGACGCGAATCGAACCGTGAGTTTTTCCGGCCGATCCCGAAGGCTCAGTTTGATGAAACACCGCTGGAAGATGCACCGTAATCCCCACCCAGAGATCGTGCCAATGAGGTCACTCTGCTCCAGGGGGATCCTCAGAACGATTCACGATCACCCGCTCGCGGATCAGCATTCCTAACGATACCAGCGAAAGCACTCCCAGCGTGATAACCAAGGGCCCGAGCTTGACTTGCGTATCGCCGGGGTGGGAATACTTCGGGACTCCCGTGGGAGTTTTGCGTCCTGTACCATCTTCGGCAATTTCCACGGAACCTTCAGCCACCGCAGCCCGCGCTTGACCTTGGCGTTCGATATTGGCCTGACGCTGGCCGAATTTTCCTCCCGTGGCCAGCAACATTGCCAGTCCCACAGCCGGAAAGAGGGTGAACCAGAGCCAAGGGGAATCAGTGAGGGGTTGAGCCATGTTACGAACAAGCATTCCGAAAGCACTTATGCCTTACGACTTACGCCTTACGACTTCTTCGCAAACAACCGCCCTGCGTACACGGCTGAGTCGCCCAGTTGCTCTTCGATTCGCAGCAATTGGTTGTACTTGGCCATGCGGTCACTGCGCGAGGCCGAGCCGGTTTTGATTTGGCCGGTGGAAAGGGCAACGGCTAGGTCGGCGATGGTGGCGTCTTCGGTTTCGCCGCTGCGGTGGCTGGAAATGCTGGTGTAGCCGTTGCGGTGGGCGAGGTTGACCGCGTCGATTGTTTCGGTGAGCGTGCCGATCTGATTGACCTTAATGAGAATGCTGTTGGCGATTCCCTGGTCGATGCCGCGTTGGAGCCGCTCGACATTGGTCACGAACAGGTCGTCCCCCACGAGTTGGCACTTGCTGCCGATGCGGTCGGTGAGCATTTTCCAGCCTTCCCAATCATCTTCGCTGCAACCATCTTCGATTGAACAGATGGGGTACTTGTCGACCCAACTGGCTAGGAGGTCCACCATGCCGGTGGAATCGATTTCCTTGCCGTCGATTGTGTAAACCTTTTTCTGGGAATCGTAAAACTCAGTGCTGGCCACATCCATGGCAAACCAGACCTGCTCGCCCGGCTTGTAGCCGGCCTTCTCGATCGCGGTGAGGATCACGCCGAAGGCGTCGGCATTGGCACCCAGGTCAGGTGCGAAGCCCCCTTCATCACCCACGGCCGTGTTGAGTTTTTTGTCGTGCAAGACCTTCTTGAGATTGTGGAAAATCTCGCAGCCGCAGCGCAAGGCTTCGCTGAACGAATCAAAGCCTAACGGCATGACCATGAACTCTTGGATGTCGACGGAATTGTCGGCGTGCTGGCCACCGTTGAGGATGTTCATCATCGGTGCGGGCAAGAGCCGGGCGTTGGAGCCGCCGAGGTAGCGGTAAAGGGGCAACTCGCAATACCGGGCCGCAGCGTGGGCCGTGGCGAGTGAGACCCCCAGAATCGCGTTCGCTCCGAGGCTTTTCTTGTTCGGTGTGCCGTCAAGCTCGAGCATCCGGGCATCGACCCCCATTTGGTCGAGGGCGTCCATACCGATGAGCTCGTCGGCAATCTGCGTGTTGATATTCTCAACTGCCTTGGAAACCCCTTTGCCGAGATACACGGCTTTGTCGCCATCGCGTAGTTCCCAGGCTTCGTGGGCCCCGGTACTGGCCCCGCTGGGGACGGCAGCCGTACCCGTGGTGCCATCGGCTAGAATAACATCGACCTCGACGGTGGGATTGCCGCGGCTGTCCAAAATCTGCCGGCCATGGATATCAACGATTGTGCTCATGGGAGGGGGTTCCTTCTCTCTCGGGGATATAGAAATGGTGTATGGGTGTTTTGCCAAACCCACCATTCTACGGAGCACCCCTATCGGCTGTCGAGCCACTGCCGAAGCTCGAAAAACCCCCCCAGCCGGACCCCCACGCGGTCCGGGGGACCCGGAGGCAGGTGTGCCTCCGGCTAGGGAGATCGGGGGGGTGCTACCCTACGCCGTCGTAGTTTACTGACACGACCGTGGGAAAAATCATTGAGAAGCCAAATAGCCACCAATAATGCCGAGTATCGGTTTCAATTTGCGCTGAGTGGGGTCAACATCAACACCAAAGATTTCCAGGGCGGTCGCCCCGAGCAGATAGAGCGAATCGGGGGGACCAAAAATTACTGGGCACGTTAGCGTTTCGTCAGAACCACCCAGTGAAAAATAGGCTTCACCGAGAAGTCTCTGATCTCGACGTCCATCGGCCATGATAAGCTCTCGAGTACGCAATGGCGGGATACCGATGGCTTCCAATTCCGGGGCAGGCACAAATGAATACAGCGCACCTGTATCCACCCAAAAATCATGGGTGAACTGACGCTTTGGATCCGCATGATTGGACACGGTAACGGAGACTTGAAACATTCCCATTTGAACACTCACTCCCGTTGCATGTGAGATTCCCAATTCTATCTCGTTCGCTCAGAAAAGTCGAATATTAATTTGTATTCGCGAGCAGTGCGATTGCTACCCCAGCCGTCGTAGTTTGCTCACGCGCCCGGTGGCCACCCATTCGGCGACAAAGATGTTGCCCTGGCTGTCGAAGCAGGCATCGTGGGGATGGACAAACTTGCCGGGGAGCCACTGGGACTCATCGGTGCGAATATTGAATCCGCCGGTTTCTTTTTGGTTTTTCTGGATTCGCTCGGAGTCGGTTCCCAAGTACGCGACGACTTGGTTGTTCTTGTCGAGCAAGGTGACTCGGGCCACCAGTTCGGGGACCAAAAGCAAATCGCCGTGGGTGTCGCAATTGGCAGGCCACAAGAAACCGTCGAGAGTCTGGCGGTGTTCTCCGGCGAGTGAGAACCATTGCAACCGGTCGAATTCACGGTCGGCGACAACAACCAGCGGCTCCGCACCACGGCTGTCGATCCAGATTCCGTGAGGCAGCTTAAAGGTGCCATCCGCGCGTTTCGCTTCTTCGCCAGCCACGCCGAATGTGCTGACCCAATTGGCGTCTTTATCGTAACGATGGACACGATAGGCCCCGTAGCCATCGATTAGGAAGAAACCACCATCGGGCAAGAAGGCGATATTCGTGGGAATAAATCGATCGCGACCCCAGGGATTGTCGTTCTTGGCGCGAGGAAACTTGTCTTCTCCCTCGGCATAGGCACCGCTTTCCATCGGTGCCCCCTTGCGCCAGATTTCTTCACCCGCTGTGGTGAGCTTGGCAAAAGACCGTTGCTGCTGGTAGGCGCAGACATAGAGAAAGTCTTGGCCGTTCTCGTTGCGAATTTCGAGGCCATGTCCCCCCCCGGCAAACTGCTCACCGAACGCGCGCATGAATTTGCCGGTGGCATCGAATGCGAAGATGGTTGGATGATCGGCAAGGTCGATCTCGCCTTCGTGAATCACATACAGATTGCCCTCACTGTCAAAGGCCACGTTATGTGTCGTTTGCCAGTGGTATTTTTCAGGAAGTTGCGGGAAGAAGTGTTGCACTTCGTATTGGTAATCGCCCGTGCCGATGATTTGTTTCGCCTCGGTTTTGGCAGCAGTTAAGATCGCCGGTGCGGCGAGCGTTGCCGCGGTGCCCACGAGACCAGTTTCCAAAAAACGACGGCGCGAGAGGGGTGAAGGTTCCATGACGAGACTCCGCTAGGCAAGAGGTGACGATTTACTCCCCGTTAAGATGACAGAATGTCGAGGATAATTCTAGCAGGTGAATACTTTTTTACAGGAGGTAGCAGAGGGAACAGAGAGGGGATTGGAAAACCAGAGTCAACCGCCAAGTGCGCCAAGATAAGCAACAGAAACAATGCGGGAGGCCCCAAGATTATTTATGCTTTACGCTCTTGGCGTCCTTGGTTGTTCAATTATTCGACTGTGACATTCTCGGTTCTTCAGGAATTTTAGTGGGTGACCTTGAAGTTACTCAGCTTGCAGGTTGGAATTGCTCGTCTGGCATATTGCAGTTGTCCTGTAGAGGTACATTCCCCATCCCGGCAGGGATACAAGCATTTAGCCCCGGGTCAG
>CALMBE010000428.1 GCA_937860165.1 uncultured Planctomycetaceae bacterium | reverse complement strand
GCGAGGTCCTAAGCATGAGACTCATTCTTGGTCTCGATCAGAGCACTTCCGCCACAAAGGGGATGCTGTTTAACGAAGCGGGCGAGATACTTGCCAAGGAAGTGCGCGAGCATCGGCAGATCTATCCCCGGCCTGGTTGGGTAGAACACGATCCCGAGGAGATTTGGCAAAATGTATTGGCTGTCGTGGGGGAGCTCCGCGAACGGCAGAGCGAAATGCTGGGCGATATTGTCGGGATTAGCATCAGCAATCAGCGCGAGACCTTTGTGGTCTTCGATCGGCAAAGTGGCAAGCCGCTCCACAATGCAATCGTCTGGCAATGCCGGAGAGGCGAGGAGATTTGTCGCGAATTGACCGCCGCGGGACATGCCCCAATGGTGCAAGCCAAAACAGGATTGAAGCTCGACACTTATTTTCCCGCCTCGAAGATCATGCACCTGATGCGAGAGCACCCCACGATAGCCGCCGTGCTACGCAGCGGAGAAGCGGTCCTGGGTACAATCGACACTTACTTGATCCACCGGCTAACGAACGGAAAAGTATTCGCGACCGACCCAACCAATGCCAGTCGTACCCTGCTGTTCGATGTGCATCGCCTGGAGTGGGACAACCCGTTGTGCGAACTGTTTGAGATTCCCCAGTCCGCGTTGGCTGAAGTGCGGGAATGCTCGGCTGAGTTTGGCATTACCGATGTCGCGGGTACCTTGCCCCGTCCGATCCCGATTTGCGGAGTCATGGGAGATTCCCAGGCTTCGCTGTTTGCTCAAAGATGCTTTCAGGTGGGAACCGCCAAAGCAACTTTTGGCACAGGTACCTCGGTACTATTGAACGTAGGGAGCGAGTCTCGTTTTGAGGGCCAAAGTTCTGTGCTCGCCCTCGCCTGGGTGATCGGAGGTCGCCCGACCTTCGCCCTGGAGGGATTGATTAACTATTCCTCGGCTACGATCGCTTGGCTGCGAGATCAGTTGGGGTTGATCGGCGATGCGGCGGAGTCCGAAGCACTGGCTAATTCGGTGCCCGACAATGGAGGGGTGTATCTCGTGCCGGCGTTTTCTGGCTTGAGCGCCCCTTATTGGAAACCCGAGGCCCGGGCGGCGATTCTGGGGATGTCGGGGCATACTGAGAAGGCCCACATTGTGCGGGCTGCCCTCGAGGCCATTGGATATCAAATCCGCGATGTGTTGGAAATGATGCACCAGGAAAGCGGCGTGGTTCCCAAATGCGTGCTGGCCGATGGTGGCCCCACGCGCAACCGGTTCCTGATGCAGTTCACAGCGGATATGATCGAGCGTGAATTGGTGGTTGCCGAAACGGCGGAATCTTCTGCCTTGGGGGCGGCCATGATGGGAATGCTGGGACTGGGGATCCACAACAATCTGAATGACCTGGCAACCTTGCCGCGCAAAACAACTACTTTTCGACCGCAACTTTCTCCTGCTGCGATCCGGCAATTACACGCGGGCTGGCTTGCGGCGGTCGAGCGATTATTGTGATGAATTCTTTCCGAAATCCCTCTTCAACTATTTCAGGACCGAAAACCATGAACTCGCATTTCTTTAGCCGCAAGGCTGTGCTGTTGGTAGTTTTGTTGGTGTCGCTTGCAGGTTGCCAAGAAAAACAAACAGCCCCACAAAAAACGGATTCACAACCAGCAGAATCGACTTCAACAGAATCGCCTCCAGCGGAATCGACGCCTTCGGCAACCAACCCCGGCGAGAAAGCCAAGATCGCCGTTATCGTGTCGACCCTCAACAATCCC
The DNA here is from genome assembly GCA_937860165.1 of uncultured Planctomycetaceae bacterium. Lineage (GTDB taxonomy): Bacteria > Planctomycetota > Planctomycetia > Pirellulales > Lacipirellulaceae > Bythopirellula. The sequence continues at coordinate 1,150 of CALMBE010000428.1, read as the reverse complement.
TGGTTTGTGGTCCTCACGGACGCGGCAAAGGCTCGCATTGAAGAACTCGGCCACGAGGCCACGATTTTCGATTCGCAATCGGACACCGCCAAGGAAACGTCGCACTTCGAGGATTTGATCGCGGCGGGGTACAAGGCGGTGTTATTCAATTGCACCGATGCGGATGGCTCGATTGCAAATGTCCGCCGGGCCAAGGAAGCTGGGATCCCCGTCTTTTGCATTGACCGCGAAATCAACGCCACCGACGCTGCCACATCGCAAATTCTCTCAGACAGCTACTCGGGTTGTGCGGCCTTGGGAGAATACTTTGTGAGCGTGGTGGGTGAGACCGGTAAGTGGGTCGAGCTGATGGGAACCTCGGGGGACAACAACACCTGGAATCGCTCGAAGGGCTTTCATAGCGTGGTCGACCGTTTCGAGGGACTGAAAATGGTAGCCCAGCAGAGTGGTGAATTTGACCAAGGAAAAGCCTTGGAAGTAATGGAAACGATTCTCCAAGCCAACCCCGAGATTGATGCCGTTTTCTGTGCAAACGACGTGATGGCGATGGGTGCGTATCAAGCAATCGTGGCGGCGGATCGTCAGGATGAAATCAAGGTTTTTGGGTTCGACGGGGCCGATGACGTCGTGCGATTGATCCGCGAAGGCAAAGCCCAGGCGACGTGCATGCAGTTTCCCAAATTAATGGCCCGCCAGGCTGCCGAGTTTGCCGACGAATATTTGCGCAAGGGCCGGCGCGATTTCCCGCAGAAGATTCCCGTCGACGTGGAATTGGTCACTCCCGACAACGTCGACGACTATGCAGATTTTGGGCTCAAGGAAGATTGACCTAACAAAGGGCGGACATGAAGCGTAGTGGAATCTACTTCTTGATAACGCTGCTGGTCGCGGGGATCTGCTGGCGGTTTCCGTTGTTTCGGGTCGTTCCGTTGGCGGAAGTCAACGCGGCGAAAGTGGCGGCGGAATTCGATGCCCACGACTTCGCCAGCGACTTTTGGGAGAAACAACTGGTCCCGAGTTTTCCGCAGGCGACCGCCGTGCAAGAGTTGCTCACTGCCTTGGAAAAAGACCCCGAAGGGGCTCGGCTGACTTTCGGGCGCTCGTTGGGAATCGGTCGAGTCTATTACTTTTTTTTGCGCGGCGAGGGCCA
>CALMBE010000427.1 GCA_937860165.1 uncultured Planctomycetaceae bacterium | reverse complement strand
ATCTATCGGTGTCAAGTTCCGCACGATTCCGCTTGGCCAATTCCTCGACCACAAAGTCAGCTCGATCCAGCATATCGCTGAGATACTTTTGTGGATCTCTAGGATGCGGCATAAACGATTGTCCTCGACTGCTCAACAGACTGGATGAAATAGGGATTTCTCAGAGCATCGGCGTGAATCAAGTCGACAGGACGCTCGAAGAGGTTTTCGAGTGCGAACAATAGATCGAAGTATTGATGAAAGGCATTACGTTTGGATGACCGAGAAAACTCTACTAAGAAATCTAAATCGCTTGTTAGGGGATCAAATGTTCCATCAACTGCCGAACCAAATAGTTCAAGCTTCGACACACAGTGCTCACGACACAGTGAAGCCAACTCAGTTAATTTGCTTTGAACAACTGCTACCATTATGTTTTTTAATCCACTTGGTTTTCAATCGACTACTGCAAACCATTATCACCTACTACCCAGCCACAGGTCCAGGGTGCCGAGGGCGAAGAGCCCCAGGCTAATCACGGCATTGACATGGAAAAACGCCAGATTCACGCGGTCCAAGTCATCGGGGCGCACCAAGGCATGCTCATATGCCAAGAGCATTGACACTCCGACGACGGCCAACCAGTACAGCCAACCAAAATGGGGAAAAGTCAGGGGCAAGAGTGCCAACATTCCTACCGTCGCCGCATGGCAAATGGCGGCGAGTCGCAGAGATCGAGCAACTCCTAAACGGGCCGGAATGCTGTGAAGCTTACGCGTTCGGTCGAATTCAAAGTCATGGCAGGCGTAGATAATGTCGAAACCGGTGACCCAAGTGAGCACCACCGCGCCCAGCACCACGGCAGGCAGCAGGTCGAGCGGTGTCTCCATGACTTGCTCGCCGCGAATGGCGATCCAGACGGCGATCGGTGAAAGGGCGAGCGCAGTGCCGAGCCACACATGAGCGAGCGAAGTGAACCGCTTCGCAAAACTATAACCGCACAAAAATGCCAACACGGGTAAGCTCAAATAAAGCGGCAGGCGATTGGGCAAGAAAAGCAAGGTGCTCGCGAGGAATGCTAAGCCGCAAGCGGCGGTGAAGAGGATGACTAGCGTGACACTCAATGTACCGGCAGGGAGGTGACGACCGGCGGTGCGGGGATTCTCGGCGTCGATGTGCCGGTCAACGAGCCGATTAAAGGCCATCGCCGTGCTGCGAGCCGCCACCATGCACAGCAATATCCCCAGCAGCGTCTTACCACTGATTCCGCAATCCGCAATCCGCATTCCGCATTGCTTCCACGCCATCGCTACGGAAAGCAACGCAAAGGGCAGCGCAAAGAGCGTGTGGCTAAAGCGGATCAGTGAAAGTAAGTGCCGGAAGGTCTCGATCATGGCGGGCTATTGAACTTCCGTAGCTCCCCAGCGATTGATGAGGCAGTTATCGACCTCGAGTTGATCGCAGATGCGGGCGACCATGAAATCCACCAAATCGCGCAGGGTCGTGACCCCATGGTACCAACCCGGTGAGGCCGGCATCACGATTGCCCCCGCTAAGGTCGCCAGCCGCATGTTTTCGATCTGAGGCAGCGACAGAGGAGTTTCTCTCGGCACGACAATCAACTTGCGGCGTTCCTTCAAATGCACCTCGGCGGCTCGCTGGATAAGGTTGCTGGCCCCACTGTGGGCGATCGCGCTGAGCGTTGTTCCCGAGCAAGGGCAGACAACCATTCCCCGAGTTACAAAGGACCCGCTGGCGATGGGGGCTTGGAAGTCCTGATAGTGATGGTAGATCAAATCTCCCACGCGGCCCGATTCGACCGATAGAACGTTGCTATCCGCCGTGCCCATCCCGGCACTGGCGCGGAGCAATCGAATCTTGCTATCGGCGGCCACGGTGATGTCCTCCAGCATGAGCTGCGCGGGTTGAAAGTCATCGAGATCGACATTCAATTCCATTTCCTCGCGGATCACATGGGCACCGCTCGGACTGATCGAGAGATGCACATCGTGACCTGTGGCCAGGAGCACTTCGATCACACGAACTGAATACACGGCACCACTGGCACCGGTGATGGCGACACAAATGCGTTGGGGTTGGCTCGACATATTTGAAACTCCCATGATACGGCTTGATTCCTATTTGGTCGTCGGCTTGGTGCCAACGTACAGGGTTGCGATCCCTCCGGTGAGTCCCCGATAGGTCACCTGCTCCAGTCCCACTAGCCGCATCATTGCTACCAAGGTTTCCCCCTGGGGAAACTGGCCCACACTCTCGGGAAGATAGTTGTACGCGGATTGTGAGTTGCGCGCCAACATCTGTCCGACTCGTGGCAAGACGTTGCGAAAATACCAGCCGTACAATGATTTGAACGGTTGCCAGCCGGGAGTGGAAAACTCCAACACCGCCACTTTCCCGCCGGGGGCACAGACCCGCGTCATTTCCTCCAACCCCCGCTGGGTATTGGCCACATTCCGCAGGCCAAACGCTACGCACACGATATCGAATTGATCGTCCGCAGCGGGAATCTGCTGCGTGTCGGCCTCGATAAAATTAACCGTGTCCTCAGCTTCGAAGCGATGTCCCTTTTTCTTCCCATGCAGCAGCATCGGACGCGAAAAATCGGCCCCGATGATTTGGGCCTGGCCCTCCGCGGCCTTGTGGTAAGCAAAGGCCAAGTCGCCCGTGCCGGTACAGAGATCGAGAATCTTACAACCTGCCCGAGGAGGCACCGCCCGCACGGTCCGCCAGCGCCAGTACCGATCGATATTCAACGACAGCAGGTGATTCATGAAATCATAGCGGGCAGCGATTTCGCCAAACATTTCGCGCACGCGATGTCCAGATTTATCGATGGTGGCCATGTTGAGAGGGTGTAAGTCGTTAGTCGTAAGTTAGCTGGCACCGCTCCGGAGCCTTTTATTCTTACCAGTATCGCAGTAGAATGCCCGGCCTGCTAGCGCAATCCACCGTTGATTAGGATGGTTGATGCGGGCAGTAACTTCCTTGGTAACAAAACCGCATACCCCAGACCGATTTCCGCATTCCTTGAACGTTTCTGTACACAATTTGCCACGATTGGTCAGCGACTGCGACCTGGCAGGCGGCACGGTGATCGTCGTCGACCTGTTGCGAGCCTCGACCACCATTTGCGTCGCGCTGGGTGCCGGTGCCGAGTGTGTCATCCCTTTGTTGGAAGTCGAACACGCCTTGGCGATGGCCTCTCACTTTGATCGAGATGCGGTCATTCTCGGGGGGGAACGCCACGGCACGATGATCAAAGGGTTTGATTTGGGAAACTCGCCCCTAGAATACCTTCCCGAGCGCGTGTGGGAACGAAAGCTGTTATTCACCACCACCAATGGCACCCGGGCCTTGCTGCATGCCCGCATGGCTAGGCATGTCCTCATCGGAGCAGCTGTCAATCGGGCCGCCATTGCAGCCGCGGCGCACGGCTCCCCCCATGTCCACCTTCTTTGCGCGGGAACCGATGGCGACATCACCGGCGAAGATATTCTCGCCGCTGGGGCGATCGTTTCCGAATTGGTTTCGCTTCCCACCGACAAGCCCTTGAATTTGAATCTCGAGGCACAAGAAGCCTTGCGGCAATGGAAAGCATTGATCACCTCGGCCCGAAGTCTCGGACTTTCGGTCTCGGAGCATTTTGCAAGCGAACTCCAAGATACCCCCGGCGGAAAGAACCTGCTGGCGATCGGGCACGGCCCCGACCTCATGGCCTGCGCCCAACTGGATACCCTTGATGTCGTCCCCGAATGGAACCGCAACACGGGCCGCATCACGCTGCGGTAGACGCTTTGCTGCGAGCGTCGGTACAATGCCCGGTTTAGTAAGACAGTATTCGACCACGAAGGGCACGTAGGACACGAAGACATTTCGATTGATTATAGTTCATTGCTGTCATTCTTCGTGTCCTTGGTGCCTTCGTGGTTAATCTGAAGTTTTTGTTCTCAACATACCCTCAATAAGAAATTCTCATGGAAATGGAAAAGCTGGTCTCGCTCTGCAAACGGCGGGGCTTTTTGTTTCAGTCAAGCGAAATCTACGGCGGCCTCAATGGCTTTTGGGACTACGGCCCGCTGGGCGTAGAACTGAAGCGCAACATCAAGAACGCTTGGTGGCAAGACATGGTCACAGGGCACGACGAACTGGCCGTCGCCGCCGGCCGCGCGGTCGACGTCCTGCCCGATCTGGCCCAGGGTTACGACCTCCTCGTCACGGCGACCCACTCCCGCAAAGGCCTGGAGCGGGTCCTGCTCGGCTCGGTCACTGCCCGGCTGATCCGCAACGCCCGAACGCCGGTGCTGGTCATCGGCCGCGGCGACGACCCGCCCGATCCCACCGGCCGGCTGCTGGTCCTCGCCCCACTGGCCTCC
>CALMBE010000426.1 GCA_937860165.1 uncultured Planctomycetaceae bacterium | reverse complement strand
TGCCGGAACTGCGGAATACCTTGTTCCGGCCTACAATCTAAGAGCTACTTAAGACCCACTCACACCGACTCACCCGCCAGCCAGCCGGTGCTGAAGGCGGCTTGAAAATTGTAGCCGCCGATGGGGCCATCGAGATCGAGAATTTCCCCCGCGAGAAACAGTCCGGGCACGAGTTTGCTTTGCATTGTCCGCGAGTCCACTTCCGCGAGCTCGACCCCGCCGGCTGTGACTTCCGCCTTTTTGAAACCTAACGAACCGCTCAGCGGTATCGCTTGTTGTTTTACGGCGGCGACGAGTTTGTTTCTTTGCGGCTTGCTAAGCTCGGCAACGCGGTGATCGAGCGCGATCTCCGATTCAGTAATCAGGGCTTCTGCCAATCGTCGCGGCAACCACTCGCCGAGCACGGCGCTGATCGCGCGCTTGCCCCCCACGGCGGCCTCGTGGGCGAGTTTTTCCAAGAGTTTCTCGCGCGAGGTTGCCGGCACAAAATCGCACACGGCTTGCCACCCAGGTGCATCAGGATTTTTCGTAATCGCGCGGCTCACATTCATGGGTGCAGGCCCTGAAAGTCCGAAGTGCGTGAAGAGAAATGAGCCGCATCGCTCGGCAAGTGGTTTGTTGGATTCTCGCCCCAGGATCTGTATTCGCACGTCGGGAATCGTCACGCCACTAAGCTCATGTACCCAGTGACTCGGCGAGCGGAGCGGAACCAGCGCGGGGCGCGGCGGGACGATGGCGTGACCAAACTGCCGCGCCCAGGCGTAACCATCGCCAGTTGTTCCACACCCGGGATACGACTGCCCGCCGGTGGTGAGAATTACTTTTTCCACGGGAATTTCAGCGTGAATCGTGGAAATCACGAATCCGGCGGCGCCTTGCGCGAGTGCGGTTACCGCCTGATTCAGGCGTATTTCTGCCCCACCGCGGCGCAGCATTCGCAATAAGGCATCGCGGACATCGAGCGCCCGATCACTCACCGGAAAAACCTTGCCGGTCGCTTCTACCTTGGTCGGTACCCCCTCGGCAGCGAAAAGTGCGATCAATTCGTCGGGCCCCAAGGCGGCCAGAGCCGAATGCAGAAAAGAACCTTGCGATCCGAAGGCCTCGATGATGCCACGGCGATCAGTCGCTTGAGTCAGGTTGCAACGGGAGCCACCGGACATCAAAATTTTGACACCCGCCTTGTTGTTTTTTTCTAACAACACGACCCGCTTCCCGCGCTCTGCCGCCCGCGCGGCAGCCAACATCCCCGCGGCTCCAGCTCCGATCACGGCAACGTCGTAAGGGGGCACGTTACTCACTTCGCCGCTAGGTCCACGCAGATACATTCCTCATCATTGCGGACATACAGTTTGCGGTTGGCATAAGCCGGCATGCACCACACGACATCCCTGCCAAAGGCGTTGTTGGTCTGATCGATGATTTTCTTGCGGTCGAATTCTTGATACCCCTCGGGGGTGAGTTTCGCGATCAGCAGTTCGCCTTGTTCATTGAAGAGCCAATACCTGTCGGCCTGTCGCACGAGAAAGGCCGTGCCACTCCCCACGGCGCGTTCGCTCACGGGTGCCGAGGTTTCCCAGAGCCGTTCGCCCCCCGGGAGTTTAACGGCCATCAGATCGCCGCTACCGTGGAAGCCATACATGATGTCGCCGTCGACGGTGGGCTGCACATTGATAGGTGAAATTCCGTGCTTGGACTTATTGCCCCACTCGACATCGCCAAACGGTTTATCGGCAGAAAGTTTTATGAGCAGACTCTGATTGTTGTAGCCCCCCACATACAGGTAATCGCCCGACTTGACGGGGGACATGATGATCGACCCACTGGTGGCTTCATAGGGGACCGACCAATACTCCTCGCCGGTGTCGGGATTGGCAGAGGACACCGCGTCGGGTCGGCAGGAAATGAGTTGCCGGACGCCTCCCGCTTCGATGATGGTGGGGGGCGAATACCCCTGCTCGGAGGAAGTGTAGGCCTTCCAAATTTCCTTCCCGGTTTCCAGGTCGAAAGCCACGGTATGCGAGCCTTCGCCTCCCACGACGCAAATGAGCTTGCCCTTGTCCACTAAGGGATGGGATGAATACCCCCACATGGCGGCCTTGGTTTTATAGTCTTCCGCGAGCGCCTTGGACCAGACAATCTTACCTGAGTCGACAGCGAAGCAAAACAAATGTCCTTCGGCACCCAGCGTGTACACTCTATTGCCGTACACGGTCGGTGTGCAGCGTGGTCCAGCCGGAAACGAAATCGTGTAGGTCACGGGATGCTCGTGGCGCCACAATTCCTTGCCCGTGGCTTCGTCGAGACAGAAGACCCGTTCGATTCCGGTGGAGGTTTTTCTCTCGAAGTTGGCGATTTTCACATCTTCGGCAGTCACGTAATCGGTGACAAACACTTTTCCGCCTGCTACGGCGGGACCGGCATATCCCCCCGCGACCGGAGTCCGCCACAGGACGGGAGGGCCAGCTTCGGGAAATTTCTCGATAATTCCAGTTTCTCGCCAGACATTGTCGCGACCGGGACCCATCCACTGGGGCCAGTCGTCGGCAGAGGCCCCAACGGGGACCAACAGAAACAAAATCGCTGTGCAGTTGAAAAGCCAACGTTCCATCAAGCTTCCTCACTCAGATTTGGAGAAACTTATTAATCGGTATTCGATCGAGGATCGATTCTACCACAGTGGCTAAAGGACGCGGAGTTGGGGTAGGGATTAATTGCAAATTGAAAATTGCAAATTTGCATTTTTCAATTTGCAATGATTCCTTTTCCGTGTGCTACGTTGTTCCAAGGTGTTTCGGTACTGCCCATACCTTGGGTGGATTACATTGTGAAACCCGGACGGCTGGCCCGGGAGATCAAGGCATCTGCTTGGGGATCGTTGACAAATTTTTCGGTGTCTGGATTCCATTGCAGGTCACGTCCCAGCATCAGCCCGATGTTACAGAGGTGGCAACTGGTCATCGTGCGATGATGGGATTCGACATCGGAAATCGGTTCTCCCCGATCCGCCACACACTGGAAGAAATTGCCCATGTGATCGCCTGGCCAACGGCCTTTGTAAAGCGGAATCATATCCTGGTACAACTTGGTCCATTGCTGGCGATCCATTTCCTCAATGGGTTTGCCAGTGAGTTTTTCCCGGTTCACGTAAATCCGGCCTTTACTCCCCTCAAACAAAATTCCATTGGGGAACTTGATCCCATCGGGGCGACAGTACTCGTCGTGAACCGTGATGGTGGTGCCGTTGGCGTACTTGAGCTCGATACCGAACTTGACGGCCGTGTTGAAGGCGTTGGGTAATTTCAATTTGCCATCGAGATAGCTGTCCCAATCGAACTTCGGGGGAACAATCTCGGGCAAATTCCCTTTGGCGGAAATAGAAACCGGTCCGGTGCGTTCCAAGCCCAAGGCCCACTGGGCAATGTCGATGTGATGGGCTCCCCAATCGGTCATTTTTCCGCCGGAATACTCGAAGTACCAGCGGAATTCCTTGCGGCGCTCTTCGCTGTAGTCCGCCTGGGGAGTCGGGCCGAGCCACATGTTCCAGTCGATGCCTTGCGGAACGGGAGTGGTCGCAAAGGGGCCACCCGTTTCTGAGGAACCAATCGCGATGTGGGCTTGGACGTTCTCGCCTAGGCATCCGCTCTTGACGATGGCAATGGCCTGGAGGAACAGCAGATTGTATTCGCTCCGCTGCTGGGTCCCCACCTGGAACACTCTGCCCGATCCTTCGAGCGCCTGCCGCACGCGGATCCCTTCGTCGATGGTGAGCGTCAACGGCTTCTCGCAATACACATCGCAGCCGGTCTGCAAGGCGGCAATGGCAATGGGAACATGCCAATGATCGGGCGTGCCAATGGTCACGATGTCTGGCTTGACTTCTTCGAGCAACTTGCGGTAGTCGCCGTATTTTTTCAGTTTGCCCTCGAAGGATTTATTGAATTCTTCGGTGTGCAGCTCCACCACATCGCAGACGGCAACCATCTGGCCGAAGTTGGCGGCTTTGCGTGCGATTGCCCCACCCTGATTGTACCGGCCTAAGCTGCCACCCACGCCGATCGCGGCGATGGTGGGTTTGCCATTGGCACTTTGACCAAACAATTGGGCACCGGTGAACAAGCCAGCCCCGGCAAAGGCCGAACCTAGCGCAGCACTCTGTTTCAAGAAACCGCGTCGAGAAGGATTGAGCATGCTGAATAACTCCTGGAAAGTCGAAAACATCGAAAAAACCTAACCCGAAGTATAAGGGCTACGTTGCGCTCCTACAATTTACCCCGGGTGGGGCGGTGAGGGCCGATCACTTTTTCAAAATGTGGGTGCCATGGCCACGGCGGTACTCCGCTGTGGCCATGCTTGTTTGGCGATCCCCATGC
>CALMBE010000425.1 GCA_937860165.1 uncultured Planctomycetaceae bacterium | reverse complement strand
TATCCCTGCCGGGATGAGGATTGTACCCCTACGGGAAAACTGCAATTTGCAAGACGAGTAATTCCAACCCGCAAGCTCGGCAACTTCAAGGTCACCCACTAAAACTCCTGATGAACCAAATTTGCCTAACTCTTGTTTGGCCGCCCCACGCAGGCGGCGAGGACTAGATCGCCGCCGACGTTGAGGACTGTGCGGCACATGTCGAGGAGGCGGTCGATTCCGAGGATGATACCGATTCCTTCGCCGGGGACTCCCACCGATTGTAGCACAATGACGATCAGCGGAATCGAACCGCCAGGAACCCCAGCAGTGCCGACACCCGCGAGAACCGACATCAGCACTACCACGACCTGTTGGGACATGGTGAGGTCGACGCCGAAGACTTGGGCGAGAAAGAGCACGACGACCCCCTCATAGAGTGCCGTGCCATTTTGGTTGGCAGTCGAACCAATCGTGAGCACGAACTGCGAGATTTCCTTGGGGAGCTTGAGGTTTTCCTCGGCGACACGCAGTGCCGTAGGGAGGGTGGCGTTTGAGCTGGAAGTGCCGAAGGCGGTAATGAGTGCGTCGCTGGTATCAGTGACAAATTGTCGGGGACTGCGCTTGGCCACGAACCACAACATGGTGGAATAGACGACGAGGAATTGGAGCAACATGCCACCCAGGGCTGTGGCCACGAACCAGCCGAGGGTCTTGAGAATCTCGAACCCGATTTGCGAAGTGATGGCAAAGAGCAAGCAGGCGACCCCATAAGGGGCAATTCGCATCGCCCAACCAATGACGGTCATCGAGACGGCAAACAGGCCTTCGAGAACTTTCACGAGGGGATCGGCGACAGGCCCGGTAACTGCCAAGGCAGCTCCCAGAAAGAGCGAGAAAAACATGACGGCCAACATGCCGTTGCCTTTGGAGGAACCATCGAGCGCGCCCACGGCTTCCTGGAGCGGATTCTCGGGGATGAGGTCCAGAAGTGTATCGCGGATGTTCTTGGCTTGCTTTCGCTGCGCGACGGCTTGGGCCGCCTTGGCCCCATACCGCTCACTAAGTAGTTCGCGTTGCTCAGGGGGGAGGGTACTCCCCGGCTGGAAGAAATTTGTCAGCCCCACGCCAATTGCTACCGCTGAACCTGACAGAATGAGCGTGTAAAGCAGAGTCCTCAGGCCAACGATGCCGAGCCGCCGGACATCGCCCAACTCGAGGACCCCCAAAGCGAGTGCGGAAACCACCAGCGGGATGACCATCATCATGATCAGTCGGAGAAAAATTTTGCCGACGGGCTCGGCAATATGCGTGGCGATGAATTCTAAATTGGCACCCAGCCACTCACGAAAGCCCCCTCCCGAGGTTGCAACCCCATCGACGGGCGAGATGGCGATCCCGCGCGCAGCCAGGCCCAAGACTGTTCCGATCAGTAACCCCAAGAGAATCTTTGTATGGAGTGGCAGAGATTTGGAGTCGCTGGTCATGGGGCATCGCGCGGAAGAAGTTGAGGGGAGAAGTGACTTGCCCAGTGTATGGGATTCGGTAAATCGGTAAAGCCCGGGGATTGCAATCCCCGGGCGTTGCAGGAGGTGTGACTGCGTCGGGGGAGAATATCGTTAAGTTGCCAGCGCGATGAACGTGATGATCGCCATGACTGAGCTTATGACGGTTTTTGCTCCGGTGCCCAGCAATCGACCCCAGAAGGCAGCTTGACCAACATTGAATGATTGTCGGGGGAGTTCGCCGAGTGAGTGTTCTGCGAAAGCGGCTCCTACAAAGGCCCCCACGGCTCCCCCCAAGACGGCCCCCAACGCCGAGCCAAGGACAGGGATAGGGACGCCGAGGGTCGCACCGATGAGGGCACCGGCGAAAGATCCCAAGAGCGAAAAAACCGCCGCCCGGCGACTCCCTCCTGCTCGACGGGCACCGACGATGCCGGCAGCGAATTCGGTGAGTTCCCCGACCACCGCCAAAGCAGTTAGGGCGGCCACAGTGGTCCAACTTAACTGGGTCGCTCCGCTGTGGGCCCCCCATCCGGCGTACCCGGCAGCAGCCAGCACCATCAGCCAATTACCAGGCATTCCAACCAAAGTCAGTAGCCACCCACCAGCAACTGCTAGGAGCAACAGCCCAAGTGCGATGTAAGGTAATAGGGTGGCCATGGATTCTGGCAGTGGTCGAGCCCAATTTCGCGGAAACGACCCCGTGTCGGCAGGCGGAGGATCGAGTTATAATCAGCGGTTTGTTCATCGTAGGTGTTGAGTCAGAGTTAGCAAGGCGTTTTAGGTCGTTTTGAAAATTCAAAACTGTGGGTTCCAGCCCACGGAGGAACTGTCGAGTGCCAGGTACTTGTATCATCGGTTTGCAGTGGGGCGACGAAGCCAAGGGCAAGATCGTCGATTTATTTACCCGTGAGCACGATATCGTCGTGCGCTATCAAGGTGGGGCCAACGCAGGTCATACCGTGGTTGTGGGGGGGGAAGTTTACAAGCTGTCGTTGCTTCCCAGCGGCGTGCTCACACCAGGGGTCACCTGCGTGATTGCTGGGGGCGTCGTCATGAATCCCGCCAAGGCCATCGAAGAGCTCGATGAGTTAGCAGCACGCAAGGTACAGGATTTCGACAATCTGCTCTTGAGCGATCGGCTGCATGTGATTTTTCCCTGGCACTTTGCCGAAGATCGGGCGATGGATCGCAACACTTCCGATGGCGAGAATATCGGCACCACGGGACGTGGCATCGGTCCGTGTTACCGCGACAAGGTGGGGCGTTCCTATGCCGTGCGACTTGGCGACATGTACCGCGATACTTTTCCCGATCAAGTGCGGCACATCGTCACGGAAAAAAATCGCGTCCTGGCTTCCATGCTTCCGGCGGAAGAATTCAAGCCGCTCGATGCGGATGCGATTCTCCGCGAGTATCGGGCCTACGCGGAACGGTTGCAGCCCTATGTGACCGACACAACCGAATTCTTGCTCACAGCCGCCGAAAAGGGTAAGCGGATCTTGTTCGAGGGAGCCCAGGGGGCCCTGCTGGATGTGGACCACGGGACTTACCCCTTTGTCACAAGCAGCAATAGTTCGGGGGTTGGGATTTCCAATGGTTCGGGTGTGCCAGGCAAATATATTAAGCTCGTGATGGGTGTGGTCAAAGCCTACAGCACCCGTGTGGGAGGCGGGCCCTTTCCCACGGAACAAGACAATGCCATTGGCCAGCGGATTCGCGATCAAGGCAATGAATATGGAACGGTTACTAAGCGACCGCGGCGATGTGGCTGGCTCGATGCCGTGGCAGTGCGCTATACCGCACGTCTCAGCGGCGTGGATTCGATTTGCATCATGCTGTTGGACGTGCTCAGCGGATTCGACGAGCTCAAAATTTGCACGGCATACGAAATCGATGGCCAGCGGACCACGGTTTTCCCGAGTCATGTCGACGAAATACGCAAAGTGAAACCCATCTACGAGACATTAGCAGGTTGGCAAGAAGATCTCACGGGCGCCCGCTCGATGGAAGATTTGCCGGTTGCCGCGCATGAGTATTTGGATCGGATTTCTCAGTTACTAAATCTGCCGGTCGAATTGGTATCGGTGGGTCCCGATCGTGCGCAAACGATCCCCGTGTTGGCAGGCAGTTCCCTTTCCGTTTAGTCGCAAAGTTACGAATTGATTCATGAGTGCCAAGTGCGTTAAAGCGATTCTTGCCGAGGTGCCTCGCGAGCGCTGGCCTCGGCACATTGCAATCATCATGGATGGCAACGGAAGGTGGGCTCAGCGGCGTGACTTGCCGCGTGCCGAAGGCCACCGACTGGGGGTCGATACGGTCCGGAAGATTACAGAGGAATGCGCGACTTTGGGGATCGAGCAGCTGACGCTCTACTGCTTGTCGAGCGAAAACTGGAAGCGGCCGCAGGAGGAAATCGACTTTCTCATGCACCTGCTGCAACAGTACATGATCTCGGAGCGGGAAACGATCATGGAAAACAACATTCAGGTGCGGATGGTTGGTCGTCGCGAAAACATTCCTGGTCACGTCTTGCGCGAGTTGGATGATACGGTCTCAATGAGCCGTCGGAACTCGGGGATGTGGTTGAATTTGGCGATCAACTATGGGAGTCGCGGAGAGATAGTCGACGCGGTGCAAAAAATTGCGGGAAAGATCGCTGCCCGGGAGATTGCCGTCGAGGAAATCGACGAGGACGTCGTTTCTGCCCACTTGTACACGGCAGGGGCCGAGGATCCGGACCTGTTAATTCGCACGGCAGGGGAATTGCGGGTGAGTAATTTCTTGCTGTGGCAGATCAGTTACTCCGAAATTTGGGTGACCCAGAGCTGCTGGCCCGATTTCGATGAAACGACTTTGCATGAGGCGATTGCGGACTTCGCCAATCGCAAGCGAAAATTTGGTGGGCTCGATGACTAGGGCAACGTACGCGCGAGGTGTGAAGTGTTACGTTGGCGACTAATCATCGGCACGGGCCTAGTGGTGGTGCTCCTCGGACTTTGCTGGCTGGATGAGCATTCCGGGAGGCCAGGAGTTTATCTATTTCCGTTGGCGGTGATTCTGTGTGTTCTAGCCACGGAAGAATTGCTCGCTCTGTTTCGGAAAAATGGGAGTGAACCGTATCGGTGGACTTCTCATCTGGCAACACTGTCGCCAATTCTGACCTCCAGCATTCCCATTTGTTGGCCGCAACTAACAACGGATTCACCTCTGGCCACTCTAGGGTTATTGGCAGTGGGTCTGGTTGTAGGTCTCTTGGTGAGTATTGTCACGGAAATGTTGCGCTACTCGGCACCGGGAAAGACACTTGCGAATCTGGCGGCGGGGGCGTTTGGGGTGTTATACCTGGGAGGTTTGCTGGGGTTCCTAGTGCAACTTCGGCACTTACCGGTCGGCGGAAATGTGGCGTCGGGGGGAATGTGGGCCTTATTTTCCATGATTGCAGTGGTGAAGTTTACTGACATCGGGGCTTACTTCGCAGGGCACCGTTGGGGAAAGCGGAAGTTGGCACCCATTCTGAGCCCCGGAAAGACGTGGGAAGGTGCCGCTGGTGGGTTGGTGTTGGCCGTAGTAGCCGCGCTAGTGACTCTGGGGCCTGTGGCGCGACTTATGAACATTCCGAGTAGTAGGGAGTGGGGAGCCTGGCTGTTTGGGGCTGTGGCTTACGGATTGACAGTCAGCTTGGCGAGCATGGTGGGAGACTTGGCCGAGTCGCTGATAAAACGCGATGCAGGAGTCAAGGATTCCAGTACTTGGCTGCCTGGGTTCGGTGGCGTTTTGGATTTGCTCGATTCGTTACTCGTCGCGGCACCCGTGGCGTACCTGTTTTGGGTAAGTGGGCTGGTAGGGCCGTAGTGTTTCGACGCTTCCCCTGATTCCGCCCCTAGCCGGAGGCAAGCTTGCCTCCGGCTAAGGAGGGCACTTTTTTGGCGATTGTCTTACCACTTCGGCTGTTTTCTCTCCGCCAGATTTGCCAATCTCGGAAAGAAAAACCGATACAATCCGGCTTTTCTGAGTCATTTCCCCGCGGTGGGGCAGCTTGGGTGGCCGTAAGGGGCGGCTAGTGAGTATATTTAAGTAAGTCCACATTGTTACGACCTCTGACCTGTGAGGATTTGTACGGCTCGCTGCTTAAGCCGTCCCCCGCATGATAGAAGCAAGCATTTCGGTTGGTGATCCTGAAAACCTGATCATGATTTTGGGAACGAAGGATCAGCATCTTAAACAGATTCGCGAGGCGATTCCTGCCAACATCACTGCTCGCGATGGTCAGATTTTCGTCCATGGTGACGAGGGTGCAGTCATTCAGGCGACTGCGGTGCTGGAAGAATTGCGGACCCTGCTGGGCCGCAGCCTTCCCCTGGACCATGATCAGGTGCAGCAAGTCATTCGCCGGATTACCAATGGCGAGCAGGTTCACCGGATTGAACCCATCAGTGTGCGGGGGGGAAAACTCATCCACCCTCGGACTCGTGGACAGGCAGACTACTTACGGACGATCCGCGAAAATGCCTTGGTGTTTTGCACAGGTCCGGCGGGGACAGGAAAGACTTACTTGGCCGTGGCGACGGCGGTCGAAGCGTTGCGTGCGCATCGCGTGCGGAAGCTAGTGCTCGTGCGACCAGCGGTTGAGGCGGGGGAGAGCCTGGGGTTCTTGCCGGGTGACTTGCAGGCCAAGATCAATCCCTACCTGCGACCACTCTTGGACGCCTTGGGAGACATGATCGACCGCGACCAAATCCAGCGTTACACGGATGAAGACGTGATCGAAGTGATCCCGTTGGCCTACATGCGAGGTCGCACGCTCAACAATGCGTTCATCATCATGGACGAAGCTCAAAATACCACTGTTGCCCAGATGAAGATGTTTCTCACTCGCATGGGGGAAGGTTCGCAGGTAGTCGTTTCCGGCGATACGACACAAGTCGACTTGCCACCCCACACGAAAAGTGGGTTGATTGACGCCCTTTCGCGATTACGCGACATCGACGGCTTCGCGAAGATTCATCTATCGACCGAGGACATTGTGCGACATCGCTTGGTACAGGATATTGTGCGTGCCTATGAGGAGGGCTCCAAGAAGAAGCGCTAGTAGGCGAGGGCTGAGAGTCGAGAGTCAATGCAGGTGAACTGACACTCGCATCTTCAAATTAATCGGCAGCTCGATCAGGCGTTTTGCAGCAAAGCGAATATGTCACAAATTCTCCCTCGGCGCACGCGATCGCGTCGGGTAACTTCGGTTGAACTTCCTCCCGGATTCTGGGGCAAATTGCTTGCGCACTTGCAGCGTGGAGCGGTCCTGCTGCGCTTGGCGTTGTGTTTGATTGCCGCGATCTTGCTGCTGATTTTCACCAGCGGTTGGGATCCCCCCTTTCGTTATCGGCTCAACGAAACCCCTGAACGGGATATAGTCGCCCGGGTGGATTTTGCTCAGACCGACATCGAGGCCACCAAAGATGCGCGGACGCGAGCGCGGCGGCTTACCGTGGCGGTCTACGATCAGGACCCCGCCCCGCTGGCGCAACTTCGTGCCCAACTCCGACTCGAAATCTCCAAACTGCTTACCGCCGAGAAATTTGCAGCGGTGGATCAAGAGTTGTGGAAAACGTTTCAACCCCTTTTGGCCGATGGAACTCCCGACCCAACACCCCAAGAGCAGGAGGAACAATTCCAGCGATTTCGAGCAAGCTTCGATGGCGAGAATGCGCTGGAAACTTTTGGCGAGAAAGTGACCGAAGCAATGGCTCCCTTGGAACAATGGGGCTTGCTCGATGAGCTTCCCAAGGAACACGATGGCAATTTGGAAAAGATTTTTGTGCGGACCCGCGGGGGGGAGGGCATGTCTGCCGAGGCGGGGCGGGATGTGCCTGAAGTTCTGATCAAGAACGCCACGGCACGGCTCCAGCAATCGCTCAATGAGAAATTAACTTCGGTCGAGTTGGCCCAACAGGTGTTTGCCTGGCTTCGACCGAAATTGGTACCCACCCTCACACTCAACCTCGACGCCACGCACAAGGCCCAGGATGTCGCCGCAGCGGAAGTTAGCAAGGTTACCAAGCCTTTTCATGCTGGCGAGAGCATCTTGGCTCGAGGGAATGAGCCGATTCGTCTGGAAACGCTTGCACTGCTGAAGCTCGAACACAAGGCTCAGCTCCGTGGGCGGAGCATTTCAGACAGGTTTCAGAGAACCTTAGCGGTACTTGGCATGTTTGTCGCGATTTATACCTTGTGTGGGGTTTATCTGCACTTGAACGAACCCCGCGCGATCAGCGATTTGGTTCGGATGAGCTCGCTCTTGGCGCTGTTTGTAGTGAGTGTGTTATTGTCCTGGACCGTGAGTCATTATCTCTGGGGCACTGAAGTGATCCCCTTGCTGTTGTTGGGGATGATCGTCGCTGTGGCTTACCAGCAGGAGATGGCACTCTTGATCGGAACAAGTGCCACTTTGGTGGTTGCCTTGTCGATCGGGCTGGGGATGCCTCAATCGCTCGTGTTGATTTCGGCCGTGTCTGGGGCAGTGCTATCCCTGCGACAAGTCCGAACCCGGGGAAAGTTGCTTTCGGTGGGCATCCTCGCGGCGATTGTTGCGCTTTTCACCACGCTCGGTGTGGGAACCTTGTATGACCAACCTGTATTAGAATCCTGGAAAAGTGGGTTGTCTCTCGCACTCTGGTCGGTAATTGCCGGTTCGTTGATGACGGTGCTGTTACCCGCCGTAGAACGGGCATTCAACGTGCAAACGGATCTGAGCTTGATTGAATTGGGAGACCCCGCGCATCCGTTGCTCCAGGAATTGATTCGCCGTGCCCCGGGAACCTACAACCATTCGATCACGGTGGCATCGCTGGCGGAGGCCGCCGCCGAATCGATCAGTGCCCGCGGACTCTTGGTCCGCGTGGGGGCCTATTTTCACGATATCGGAAAAATGCTCAAACCGGGATACTTCATTGAAAATCAAGGCCAGGGTCAGAATCGGCATGATTCCTTAGTGCCTGCGATGAGCACGTTGGTCATCATTGCCCATGTGAAAGATGGGGCCGATCTGGCGCGGCAAAATAAATTGCCAGGACCGATTGTCGATTTCATCCAGCAACACCACGGCACTACATTGGTGGAATACTTTTTTCGACAAGCGAACGAGAAGCGTAATCCAGAAATCGACAAGGTGGCTGTCGACGAAAGTTCGTTCCGCTACCCAGGGCCCAAACCGCAGTCCAAGGAGGCCGGGGTCCTCATGCTAGCCGATGCGGTGGAAAGTGCCACCCGAGCGATCAAGGAGCCGACTCCTTCGAGAATTGAGAATCTGGTGGAAGAACTTGCGATGAAACGACTCATGGACGGGCAATTTGACGAAAGTGGGCTAACTCTGGAAGAAGTGCGCAAAGTCGGTGAAAGTTTGGTAAAATCCTTGACGGCGGTATATCATGGCCGTGTAAAATACCCCGATCAGGAAACGGCATAGTTTCCGCATGGCGATTTCTCCCCGGTATGACTTGGACAGAATGAACGACTGCGGTACGTCCGATTTACCTATCCCTACGATGCCCCCAAAGCAACTCGCTCAGTTTAGCGGCGCGCAAGACTTTCGTGTGCTAGTGGCCGATGAGCAACAGTTGCTGGCCATCGACGAGCAGCAAATCATTCGCGCGGTGCGACTAGTCTTGGCCGACTCACCCTTTAAGCGTGCCGAGGTAAGCGTGGCCGTGGTCGACGACTCAGCAATTCACGCCTTGAATGCAGAGTTTCTGTCCCACGATTATCCGACCGATGTCTTGAGCTTCGTGCTGGAAGAGTCTGCCGTGGCACTCGAAGGGGAATTGGTCGTCAGTAGTGAAACTGCCTTGCGTGAGGCCGCCGAGGCTGTCTGGGCACCTGGCGATGAATTGCTGCTGTACGTGATCCACGGAGCCCTGCACCTAGTTGGTTACGATGATCAGAACTTGGAGGCTCGGCGGCGGATGTTGGCTGCCGAGTTAGCAACCTTGAGTCAATTGGGAGTAACATTGCCTGCCGATCAATCACGGTGGAGAGCGATCCCGAAACCATCCGAGGAGAACTCCCAGTGACTCCCCGAGTGCTGTTTTGGTCGAGCTTGCTTGCACTCTTGGCGGTAACAATCGCCAAAGTGGCAGTTCGCGCGCTCCGCGACTTCTCTCGGCATGATCTGGAAGATATTTGTCGCCGCCGTGGCAAGCCGGAGATGTTTACCGATATTTTACAGGAACACGAGCAAGTGGGCCTGGGGATCGACATGCTGGCGACATTGGCAATGGGTGTAGCCTTGGCGCTGAGCGTGGCCTGGATGGGTGCCAATTGGAAATTGGCCATCATGGAAAATTGGCAGCCAATCTTGTTCAGTGGTCTCGTGGCGGGGCTGGTTTTGGCAATTTGCACTGTGTGGGTCTCTCGAGCCGTAGCACGTGTTTTTGCCGAGGAATTCTTGTACCATACGTGGCCTGCCTGGAGGGGCATGGCGTTTATAGCCCGGCCACTTTCGAGCGGGGCTAACTTAATAGATGTGGCTATGCATCGGCTCGGTGGTCGGCAGTTGCATGGAGACGAAGATGAGCGGATCGAAGAAGAAATTCGGGCGATCGTCAGTGAAAGGCATCGCGAAGGACTCCTGGAAGAAGAAGCACGCGAGATGATCGAAGGGGTCATTGACCTTGGGGATGCCGACGTGGCCGAGATCATGACTCCGCGAACCGATCTTAATATGCTTTCGATACACCTCGAGTGGGAATCGCTGATCGCCGCCGCGATCGATACCGGGCATACCCGAATACCGATTTACGACAAGAATCGCGATGACATCGTGGGCATCCTTTACACCAAGGATCTACTGCCGGAACTCGCCACGGGCGATGCCGATTCGCGGACTCCGATTCGAGACCTCCTCCGCAAACCGGTGTTCGTTCCCGAAACGAAGCCGGTGAATGATCTCTTGCAGATGCTGCAAAAAATGCGGACTCACATTGCGGTGGTACTCGATGAATATGGCGGGGGTTCGGGGGTTGTGACCATCGAAGATGTCTTGGAAGAAATCGTGGGCGAAATTGTCGATGAATACGATGAAGAAGTTGCCGATGAAGTTCGGAAAATCGACGACGATACTTGCGAAGCACCAGGCCGGACACACATCGACGAGATCAACGAACTGCTCAACATCGAATTACCCGAAGACGGAGATTTCGATACGATCGGCGGATTCGTCTTTTCTGAACTAGGGCGGGTACCCTTGGTGGGCGAATCGCTAGTGTGGCAGGAGCGAGTCGAGATCCAAGTACTCGAAGCCAGCAAGCGCCGCATCGAAAAAGTCCGCATCGGGCGAGTGCAAGACGATCAGCGCGAAAGTGCCTAATTGCGGTCCGGGGCGAGTTCAGTCCCATGATCGACACGGTTGCATGGATTAGGGCTAAAGCTGCAAATCAGGGCCAATCAGTTTTTCACTTTAGGGTGCCATGCCCACGCTGGTACTCCAGTGTGGGCATGAGAATCTCCGAGCAAACATGGCCACGTCGGAGTACCGACGTGGCCATGGCACCCCCCATCTTGAAAAAGTGATCGGCCCTGAGCTGCAAATCAAGTGGCTGGAAGTTGCTGACGGGCAACGCTAGAATTGGCGGCACCTCCGTGGGATCGGTTTGAATGAGAGTCGGTTTCAGGATCTCCCTCCTTCGCAGGGAGGGGGGAATTTGAAACCGGCCCTAGGCTTGCCAATCCGCTTCTACCGATTTTTCTACTGTTCTTCCTTTTCACATAGCATGGATCGATCAAGTTTTATGAGTACTTCAAAACCTGCCAGCGACGACAACGCGAGACTTTTTGTCACTTCCGACGGGACAAATCTTGTTGCTACGTTTGCGCTTGTGAGCTCGCTGTTCTTGTTGTGGGGCTTTTGCAATGGCATGATCGACGTGATGGACAAGCATTTTCAGGACGAACTTGGATTGACAAAATCTCAGTCCGCTTGGGTGCAATTTGCACACTATTTGGGCTACTTCTTGATGGCTCTCCCGGCGGGTCAATTGGCGACTCGGCTGGGTTACAAGGGAGGGATCATTGTCGGACTCTTACTTGTCGCCGTAGGTGGATTCTGGTTCGTCCCCGCAACCTGGGTCTCCGATGCCGCACACGCGGGAAACGCTTCCCCCGTTACGGCGTTTGTCGCTTTTTTGTGCGGGGTGTGCGCAATCGCTGCTGGGCTGACCTTCCTGGAAACCATCGCCAACCCTTACACGACCGTGCTCGGCCATTCGCGGTACGCCGCGACGCGGATCAATCTGGCCCAATCCTGCAATGGTGTGGGGTGGATCTTGGGGCCCATCGTTGGCAGCATGTATTTCTATCCGACCGATGGCGCGGGGAACGCTTCCTCGGGGAGCGAGACTTTGTACATTCCTTACGTTGGCGTGGCGATTGTGGTTATGGTTCTGGCAGTGATTTTCTACTTTGCCAGAGTCCCCGATCTCAAGTCGGAAGATGAATTAGTGAGTGACGAATCAGGCGAAGAGCCGCGCTCGATCTGGACGCAGCCGCACTTTGTGATGGCGGTCGTGGCACAGTTTTTTTATGTCGCCGCCCAGGCTGGGATCTTTAGTTTCTTCATCAATTACATGACTGCCGAGACGCCACCAATTTCACCGGCGTGGGAATCGACCTACAAGTCGTTCGTTTCTCACTGCCCTGGGTTTCTCCAGGGGTGGCTTGGTGGCTGGATCGTCGCCAACGATGCCGGGGTGTTGGCAATCAGCGACAAAGGAGCGGCGAATCTGGCTTCGCTGGGGTTTGTGTGTTTCCTGCTGGGCCGCGTCACGGGTGCTTGGCTGCTCAAGCGGCAGGCGGCGCATAGAGTATTGGGCCTCTACGGATTGCTCTGCACCCTGGTGTGTTTGGTCGTGTTTCTTAAGCTCGGTTGGATCTCAGTGGGAAGCGTGTTCCTGAGCTATTTCCTGATGTCGATCATGTTTCCGACGATCTTCGCACTCGGAATTCACGGATTGGGAGGCCAAGCGAAACAAGCCTCGGCTTACATCGTGATGGCGATCATGGGGGGAGCCATTCTGCCCAAACTGATGGGTTATGTCGCCGACGAATACGACATGTCGCGGGGCTTTATCGTCCCCCTGCTGTGCTTTGTGGTCGTGGCCGCTTACGGATTTGGGTGGACTAAACTGCACGAGGCGGGGCAGCGGCATGTGGGGTAAGAAGTGCCCGGTCGCTGAAGCGACCTCGCCGGGGGGGAGTGCCAGCATTACTCCCGGGGGTAGGTTTGAGTTGGGCTTGCTTCGGGGGGGGACTTTTCCTACGGTTCCCCGGCGTTGAACTTGGTTGCGCGATCGCTGCGCAGTCAGTCGGTATCTTCAAGCACGCTGTGGTTGGCATGTCTGGAACAAGCTTTTCAAAACTCGTGGTGCTGGTCCTAATTCTCCTGTCGCACTCAGACACTGCGCGGCACGCGGTAGCTGGGCCTGTGGATTGGATGCTTCCCAGCAAGGATGCCAAAGTCGTCGGGACTCCGACATGGTGGAAGCGGCAGAAAAAAACCGCTGTTTTCGTGCCGGGTGAAGGATACCAGGTCCCCGGAGTCGACGGCTTTTTCGATGAGCAGGGAGAGATCGTTGGTGGAGAGCCGCAAGGAG
>CALMBE010000424.1 GCA_937860165.1 uncultured Planctomycetaceae bacterium | reverse complement strand
GCGATACCGTGGTCGCCCGGTATAAGTCGGACTTTGTCCTCGTGCCGGTAGACAAGATCGAATACACCGATGTGGCCCCCAGTCAAATGATTGGGGTCTCTGCCGGTTTGATACCGTTTCTGGAACACGACGACGCCAACCGGGCGTTGATGGGTTCGAACATGCAACGCCAAGCGGTGCCCCTGTTGCTAGCCGAGCCCCCCATTGTGGGAACTGGCTTGGAGCGCGATGTGGCCCGCCACTCGGGCATGTTGATCCGCGCGGGGCACAAGGGTTCGGTGACCTATGTCGATGCGGATCGTATCGAGATTGGTCCCGAGGTGCATCACCTCCGCAAGTTCGTGGGATTGAATGAACGAACTTGTCAGAACCAAAAGCCTCTGGTGCGATTGGGAGACAAGGTCGAAAAGGGTCAAGTTGTCGCCGACGGAGCCGCGACTTTCAGGGGTGAGTTGGCCCTGGGTCGCAACGTGTTGGTCGCTTTTATGTCGTTCGAGGGTTACAACTTCGAGGACGCGATCATTATCAGCGAAGAACTCGTCCGCAACGACACGTACACTTCGATTCACATCGAGGAGTTCGACGTCGAAATCCGCGAGACCAAGCTCGGTCGCGAGGAGTTCACCCGCGATATTCCCAACGTCAGTGAAAAGGCCCTCCGCAATCTTGACGAAAGCGGGATCGTGCAGATCGGCACCTTTGTGTTGCCGGGGGATATCCTGGTCGGCAAGGTTTCGCCCAAGTCGAAAACCGAGCTCACACCCGAAGAGAAATTACTCCACGCCATCTTCGGCCGGGCTGGCGAAGACGTGAAAAACGACTCTCTCGAAGTCCCTTCGGGCATCGAAGGCATCGTGATCGACACGCAGAAGTTTTCCCGGCGGATGAGTCTCACCGAAGAAGAACGCAAGCTCTTCGAGAAGTCTCTCAAGGCGACCGAAAAAGAGGGTAACGAAGCGATTGCCGTCAAGTTTACCGAGATGGTTCTCGAAATCGAAAAAATCCTGGCGAAGAAACTTACCGACGAGGATGGCAACGAACTGGTTCACAATCAAGAACCGCAGTTTGTGGCCGACTTGGCGGGACGGTTCCGGGTCGATGCGCTCGATGTTCGCAGTCCGCAGCGGCAGAAGGATATCGAGAAGATCTACAAAACGATGTGGCCCGCCGTCGAGGATGCGATTGATACCCGCGATCGCAGCTTGAACTCGATGAAGCGGGGCGATGAGCTCCGCAGCGGTGTGCTGCAAATGGTTAAGGTCTATATCGCCACCAAGCGGGTGATTTCCGTCGGCGATAAGATGGCGGGTCGTCACGGAAACAAGGGCGTGATTTCCAAGATTTTGCCAATCGAGGACATGCCCTTTTTGGCGGATGGGACTCCGATTCAGATCATGCTCAATCCCTTGGGCGTGCCAAGTCGTATGAACGTCGGTCAGATTTTGGAAACCCATTTGGGTTGGGCTGGTGCGAAACTTGGTTTCCGGGCGGTTACACCGGTCTTCGATGGTGCGACCGAAGAACAGATCAACGATGCCTTGGCCGAAGCTGGGTTGCCCCGCCATGGCAAGATCAAGTTGTTCGATGGTCGCTCGGGAGAAAACTTCGAGCAAGAAACGACCGTGGGCTACATCTACATGCTCAAGTTGCACCACTTGGTGGACGACAAGGTGCATGCCCGCAGCACGGGGCCCTATTCGCTCATCACGCAGCAACCGCTGGGTGGCAAGGCGCGGTTCGGTGGCCAACGGTTCGGCGAAATGGAAGTGTGGGCCTTGGAAGCCTATGGGGCGGCTTACATCCTCCAGGAGCTCTTGACCGTCAAGAGCGACGACGTCGAAGGTCGGACCAAGATTTACGAATCGATGGTCAAAGGCGAGAACACACTGCAAGCCGGCACGCCGGCGAGCTTCGATGTACTTACCAACGAAATTCGCGGCCTGGGACTCAACATGCAACTGGAAAAGCGTCAGCAACTATAAATTGCAAATTGCAAATTGAAAAATGCAAAGTTCGTGGTTCAAGTTTGTGATTGGCTGAAACTCCACCATGAACTCCGAAGTACTGTCAGAACGGTTACTCGAATTTGCCGTAAGGGTTGCGAAGGTTGTCGATGGCTTACCTGATACAAAGCTGGGTCGTCAGATTGCAAATCAATTTATTCGAAGTGGCACCTCGCCAGTTGCAAATTATGAAGAAGGTTGTGCAGCAGAGAGTAAAAGCGATTTCGCCCATAAGCTAAGCATTAGTCTGAAGGAATTGCGTGAATCGCGGGTGTGGTTACGACTCATAGTGAAAGCCGATTTGATCAAGGAAGTTCGTTTAACGGAACTGATTGATGAGGCCGAACAATTGGGGCGAATTATTGGAAAGTCAATAGTCACGGTGAAAGGACAGATTAAGCAAGACGGGTAAAAGTCTTTCTTTTTTTAATTTGCAATTTGCAATTTGCAATTGACAATTTGCAATTTTCCCTCCGAGGATAAATATGAGTGTTCTTGAAAGCACGAATTACGACCGCGTGAATGATTACGGCTCGGTGAAAATCAGCCTCGCCCGTCCGCACGACATCCGCAGTTGGTCGTTCGGCGAAGTGAAGAAGCCGGAAACCATCAATTACCGAACCTACCGCCCCGAAAAGGACGGTCTGTTCTGCGAACGTATTTTCGGTCCCGAAAAGGACTGGGAATGTGCCTGTGGCAAATACCGCGGCATGAAGTACAAGGGGATGATCTGCGATCGTTGCGGCGTGAAAGTCACCCACAGCCGTGTCCGTCGCAAGCGGATGGGGCACATCGAGTTGGCCGCTCCCGTGGTCCATATTTGGTTCT
This sequence comes from uncultured Planctomycetaceae bacterium, assembly GCA_937860165.1. Classification (GTDB taxonomy): domain Bacteria; phylum Planctomycetota; class Planctomycetia; order Pirellulales; family Lacipirellulaceae; genus Bythopirellula. The sequence goes on along the minus strand of CALMBE010000424.1, from coordinate 3,381 downwards.
TCAAGGCGATGCCCAGCCGCTTGGGAAGCCTGTTGGCCATGAAGACTTCGAGCCTCGAGAAAGTGATTTACTTTCAAGACTACGTGGTCATTAATCCCGGCGATACCCCGCTCAAGGCCCAACAGCTACTCACCGAAGAAGAGTATCGCGCCGCGCGCGAGCAGTATGGCGACACCTTCGAAGCCGACATGGGTGCCGAGGCGGTTCGCAAGCTGCTCATGAACCTCGACCTGGTAAAGCTCTCCGAAACCTTGCGTCAAGACCTCAAAGACACGGGTTCCAAGCAAAAGGCCAAGGATCTGATCAACCGCTTGAAAACAGTGGAGTCGATCCGCGACAGCGACAATAAGCCCGAGTGGATGGTGTTGGACGTGATCCCCGTGATCCCTCCCGACCTGCGTCCCTTGGTGCTGTTGGACAGCGGCAATTTTGCGACATCGGACCTTAACGATCTGTATCGCCGGATTATCAACCGCAACAACCGACTCAAGAAGCTCGTCGATTTGAACGCCCCGGAAGTAATTATCCGCAACGAAAAGCGGATGCTGCAGCAATCGGTCGATGCCTTGTTCGACAACAACCGTTGCAAGCGGCCCGTCTTGGGATCGAGCAATCGACCGCTCAAGTCGCTCACCGACATGATTAAGGGTAAGCAGGGGCGGTTCCGCGAGAACTTGCTTGGCAAGCGTGTCGATTATTCGGCCCGTAGCGTGATTGTCGTGGGTCCTCGGCTCAAGCTGCATCAATGCGGATTACCGAAGAAGATCGCGCTCGAGTTGTATCAACCCTTCATTATCCGCCGGCTCAAGGAATTGGGTCATGCTGACACGATCAAATCGGCCAAGAAAATGCTGGAGCGCAAGGACGATGAAGTTTGGGATATCCTCGAAGAAGTCATCACGAATCATCCAGTGCTTTTGAATCGTGCCCCGACACTTCACCGCATGGGTATTCAGGCCTTTGAACCCACATTGGTGGAAGGCAATGCGATTCAGCTCCATCCGCTGGTGTGCAAGGGATTCAATGCCGACTTCGACGGCGATCAAATGGCGGTCCATCTGCCTTTGTCCATCGAAGCGCAGGTCGAGGCGCACACCTTGATGATGAGCACACACAACATTTTCAGTCCCTCGAATGGCGCGCCGATCATTAGTCCTTCGCAGGACGTGGTGATGGGAAGCTACTATTTGACGATGAATGTCCCCGATTCGTTGGGGGATGGCATGATCTTTAGCTCCCTGGATGAAGTGGAAACGGCCTACGCCTCGCGCGTGGTGGGAACTCACGCCTGTATCAAGGTCCGGTTGCCCAAGAACCGCTGCCTCCGCGAAGACCGGGGAAATTCCAGCAAACTCGGTGCTCGGATTGACACCACCGTTGGTCGCGTGGTTTTCAACAAGATTCTTCCCGAGGGAATGCCGTTTTACAACGTCGCACTACGTTCCAGTGAACTGGCTAAGGTGATTTCGGACTGCTACGAATTCATCGGTCGGCGGGCGACGATTGAATTGCTGGATGACATGAATCAACTCGGTTTTAAGCAGGCCACACTCAGCGGTCTGTCCTTCGGGACCGATGATTTGATTACCCCGGCTTCCAAGGGCCGGATCATCGGCGAAGCCGAAAAGACGGTTCTGAAGTTCAACAAGCTGTTCCAGCGGGGCGTGATTACGGAAGTCGAACGCTACAATCAGGTCCTCGATGCCTGGACCCATGCCCGCGAACAGATCACGGCCGAAATGATGACCGGGCTGGAAGCCGACTTCCGCACTGCGGGTTACGTCAACCCGATCTTTCTGATGGCGCACTCGGGTGCTCGTGGTGGTGTCGAACAGATGCGTCAGTTGGGAGGTATGCGTGGGCTGATGGCCAAACCTTCGGGCAAAATCATCGAGACCCCGATCAAGGCCAACTTCCGCGAAGGTTTGACCGTGCTCGAGTACTTCAGTTCCACGCACGGTGCCCGCAAGGGCTTGGCCGACACGGCCTTGAAAACAGCCGACAGCGGTTACTTGACCCGCAAGCTGGCCGACGTGGCGCAAAATGTGGTGGTTACCTGCCACGATTGCAAAACGACTCAGGGTATCACCAAGGGAATCATTTACCGTGGTGAGAAAGTCGAAGTGAGTCTGGCCGACTCGATCAAGGGTCGCGTAAGTCGTGCGAACATTGTGAACCCGATTACCGATGACGTGATTGTGGCCGAAAATGAAATGATCACGTCCGACGTTGCTCGCCGAATCGAACAGCTCGGTTTGGAAAAGATTCAAGTTCGTAGTCCGATGACTTGCGATGCGAATCTGGGCGTCTGCCGACTGTGCTACGGCATGGACCTTTCGACCGGTTCGATGGTCGAAGAAGGAATGGCCGTCGGAATCATCGGTGCCCAAAGTATCGGTGAGCCGGGTACGCAGCTTACGATGCGAACTTTCCACATCGGTGGCGTGGGCCAACGCGACGTGGAAGATAGCGACATCAAGGCCAAGAAGGGTGGCATCGCTAAGTTTGCCCGACTCAAGGCCGTGACTAACGACGCGGGACAAATGGTGGTTCTGACCCGCAACGGCGAAGTGGCCTTGGTGGACGAACGAGGCCGCGAGGTCGAGAAGTACGAAGTCCCGGCCGGTGCCGTGATGCGAGTCAGCGAAAATGGGGTGGTCGAACCCGGCCAGACACTTTGCGAGTGGGATCCCCACAGTATTCCCATCTTGTCCGAAACCGGTGGCAAGATTCGCTTCGAGGATTTGGTCGAAGGGGAAACCATCCGCGGCGAAATGGACCCCAGCGGCAGGAAGCGGTTCGTGGTCATCGAACACAAGGGGGATTTGCATCCGCAGTTGGTCGTTGAAGACCCCCGCGACGGCAAAATTCTCGACTTCTACTACATGCCCGAGCGGGCACATTTGGAAGTTGAAGAAGGTCAAATCATCTCGCCGGGGACCTTGGTGGCCAAGACTCCGCGCGAGGCTTCGGGAACCCAGGACATCACGGGTGGTTTGCCTCGGGTGACTGAAATCTTCGAAGCCCGCAAGCCCCGAGATCCGGCTGTGATCGCCGAGATCGACGGCACGGTCGAGATTCTCGGCGAGAAGAAGCGTGGCAAGCGTTCGATCATCGTCCGCAGTGAAACGGGTATCGAACGCGAGCACCTTGTCTCGCACAGTAAGCACTTACGGGTTCACGCTGGCGACAAGGTGCGAGCCGGCGAAGCCCTGGTCGATGGCCCGCTGGTTCCACACGATATCCTCCGAATTTCCGGTGAAGAAGCGGTACACCAATACCTGACCCGCGAGATTCAAAATGTTTATCGCAGTCAGCGTGTGGAAATCAACGACAAGCATATCGAAATCATCGTGCGACAGATGTTGCGCAAGGTGAGGA
>CALMBE010000423.1 GCA_937860165.1 uncultured Planctomycetaceae bacterium | reverse complement strand
GCACGTCAGTAAGGGGAGCCCTGGGTAACGACGGTTTTCGTCCCACGGCCACAAAACTAATGTACCGTCGGGACAAGCCCGGCGGCTCGCTGAATTTTGTTTCTGGCGGCTCGGGGGTTTTACTCCTTGATGCTCATCAGGAACTCAGCGTTCGATCTGGTTTTGCGCAGACGGTTCACTAGCAGTTCCATGGCGTCAGTGGGGCTCATTTCGTGGAGCACGCGCCGCAGCAGGCAAACGCGGCGGAATTCCTCGGGGTCCAGGAGCATCTCCTCGCGGCGGGTTCCGCTCTTGTTGATGTCGATCGAGGGCCAGATTCGCTTGTCGACCAATTGCCGATCGAGCACGATTTCTTGATTGCCGGTCCCTTTGAACTCTTCAAAGATCACTTCATCCATGCGGCTGCCGGTATCGACCAGTGCTGTTGCAATGATCGTCAGCGAGCCCCCCTCCTCGACCTTGCGGGCCGAGCCAAAGAACCGCTTGGGGCGCTGCATGGCATTGGCGTCGATGCCGCCGGAAAGAATCTTGCCGGAGTTGGGGCACTCGGAGTTCCAAGCCCGCGCGAGCCGGGTGATCGAATCGAGAAACACGATTACATCGCGGCCATATTCCACCATTCGCTTGGCTTTTTCGATGACCATTTCGGAAACTTGCAAATGCCGGGCCGCGGGTTCGTCGAAAGTCGAACTGATGACTTCGCAATTGGGGCCTTTTACTTCCCGCTCCATGTCGGTGACTTCCTCGGGCCGCTCGTCGATGAGCAACATCACGACATGCGCATTGGGATAGTTCACCAGCACGCTCTTAGCCATCTTCTGCATCAAGAGGGTCTTGCCAGCGCGTGGGGGGCTGACAATCAAACCCCGTTGCCCAAAACCGATCGGCACGATCATGTCGACCACGCGCATGTCGGTTTCCTCGGGCGTAGTTTCCAGGACAATCCGCACGTCCGGGTGAACCGGGGTGAGATTGTCAAAGAACACCTTGCGCGAGAGCAGGTTGGGGTCTTCGCTATTGATCGCTTCGACGCGGAGGAGTGCGAAGTAACGTTCGTTTTCCTTGGGGGGGCGAATCGTACCCGAGACGGTGGCTCCGGTGTGCAAACCAAAGCGGCGAATCTGGCTCGGCGAGACGTAGATATCGTCCGGGCATGAAAGGTAGTGATAGTCAGGGCTCCGCAAAAATCCAAAACCGTCCGGCAGGATTTCCAGGGTCCCCTCGCCGGACATCATGCCGTCGAGTTTGACCCGCTGCTTGAGGATGCGGAAGATTAGGTCCTGCTTCTTCAGTCCGGCGGCTTCCTCGACGCCCTCGGCCAGGGCGACTTCGATCAGATCGGGCATCGGCATTTTCTGCAATGCCGCGATGTGCATGTTGGAATCGGGTTGGTCGGTCCGCTCGATACTCTTGCCGACGCGACGCACGCGCTCGGCGGCCTTATCGAGTTCCTCGGCAATCGACAATGGCTCCTCGCGTTCGAGTTCGGCCAAGGCATCGCTGTCGATCAGACTACTGGGTCCATGCAGGGGAGGACGACGACGATGAGGCTGAGAGAAACTGCGGCTAGACCGAGTACCGTGATTACCGGTTTCAGACATGACAAAACTCCTGATAAGTCAGAAAGGGGGCACTCGAACAGTGCCGGCGGGGAGGGGGATACGTGGGAACATTTGGAGGAGGAACCCTGGTGGGGGTTACTCCACATTATGACGACAAAGTGGAAAAAAAGGAAAGCGAAATCTGGCGGGTTTTTTTTGACACTGGAAACGTGTCAGGCGGGGTGGTGGCAGTGGAAGCTGCCAACCATGTTGGAGTCATTATGGCATACGCGCGAAGCCAAGGGAAGGGTTTTTCCGCTGGCAATCGAGCGAAACCTTTTTTCAGGTGGGGAGGTTCGATTCCCAGAACTGGCCGACAAGCGTCTTTATTTCTGCCAGTGAGCCCTGGTTAATCAAAACGTGGGTTGCTCGACTTCGCTTTTCTTCTATCGGCAATTGGGCAGCCTCGCGTGCTTGAAATTCTTGAGCACTCCAATTTCGCAGCCTTTGGGCACGTTCGAGCCGGGTTTCGCGGGGGGAATCCACAAAAATTAGCAAGTCGCACAGGGTTTCCCAGCCGGCTTCGAGGAGCAACGGGGCATCGACGACTACTGCCGGGATTCCGGTGTCAGAGTCGCGAGCGATTTGCACTTCAAATTCCCGGCGGATCAGGGGGTGAACGAGCGCCTCTAGAAATCGCAACTCAGCGTTGGCTGGCGCGCCTGGTGAGAAAACTTTTTTCGCAACTTCACGCCGGTCAACATTCCCGTCTAAGGCAAGGATTTTGGGTCCCCAGCGATTCACCACTTGGGCTTTCACCGCGGGGAGATTGATAACGCGGTGCGCCGCCGCATCGGCAGCGAGGACGTGGGCCCCGAGTGCGGCTAACTCGGCAGCGACGACCGACTTGCCACTCGCGACACCACCGGTGAGGCCGATAACTTTCATGACGCAACCTGTCTAACTACTGAAATTGTTTACCACGAAGTCACGAAGGGCACGAAGGAAAAAATGTGATTCGTGATTAGTGAATTGTGATTGGAAAGAAATTTATCTCGAATTCTCCCCACTCGTCAATTCTTCGTGTCCTTCGCGACTTCGTGGTTAAATTCTTCCTTGCTTTCTTACTCGTCGTGGCGTTGTGGTTCATCAATTCTGTATGATTGCTAAACCGTCGCCGCCCAGGACTCGCATTCTGCCCAATTGTCGCCGAATTTCACATCCACCTGCAAGGGAACTCGCAGCGCGGCTACCGAACTCATTTGAGCTACGACCAGGCTCGCTAATTCATCGATTTGGTCGGGGGCTACTTCAAATACCAGTTCATCGTGGATCTGCAGGAGCATCGTGGCAGCGATTTTGCTTTGGTGAAGCTCCTCTGCGACTCCCAACATTGCCAGTTTTATGAGGTCGGCTGCCGAACCCTGGATCACTGTATTGACCACCGTTCGCTCGGCAAGGTTCAGTTGCCGGAGGGCTCCGGTTCGTTCTTCCCGGAGACCTGCGGGAACGGGACGCAAACCCTGCACTGCGCGGCGGCGGCCGAGGAGCGTTTTCACATACCCCAGTTCCAGGCAGGACTCGAGAGTCTCGGTCATGAAGGAAAGCACACCGGGGTATTTGGCGAAATAGGTTTCGATAAACGCGGCGGCTTCGTCTTGGGAGATTCCCAGTGACTTGGCGAGTCCAAAGGGACTCTGCCCGTAGATGATGCCGAAGTTAACCGCTTTGGCCCGGCGGCGCATTTCGGGCGTCACTTCGGCGAGGCTGACGTTTTCCACTTGGCTGGCGACCAGAGTGTGGATGTCTTCGTTGTTGGCGAAGGCCGTACAAAGTGCTTCGTCTCCGGAGAAGTGGGCCAGCACGCGAAGTTCGATTTGCGAGTAATCCGCCGCGAGGAGTTTCCAGCCATTTGGGCCAGCCTTGAAGGCCGAACGGATTTCGCGTCCCTCGGCAGTGCGAATGGGGATGTTTTGCAGGTTGGGATTGCTAGAACTCAAACGCCCCGTGGCGGCAACTACTTGGTTGAACGAAGCATGAATGCGCTTCGTTTCGGGATGCACCATGGTTGGTAGGGCATCGATGTAGGTGTTCAGCAGTTTGGAGAATTGGCGGTGTTCGACAATCTTCGCGGGGAGCGGATGAAGGCTTGCCAATTCTTCGAGGACGCTGGCGTCGGTACTCGGGCCGGTCTTGGTTTTCTTGATTATCGGGAGCTTCAACTCGCGGAATAGTAATTCGGCAAGTTGCTTCGGTGAGGCGATATTGAGCGGGCGTCCGGCGATTTCTTCGATTTGGATCGATAAAGCGTCGAGTTTCGCACGGTACTGAACGCTTAATTCAGCAAGCCGGGAGGTGTCGACCGAGATGCCAGCGAATTCGAGATCGCCCAGAACGGAAATAAGTGGTACTTCCACCGATTTGTTGAGCGATTCAAGTTCCTCTTCGACAAGGCGCGATTCGAGCAGCGTCACGAGTCGCAGGGCCACTTCGGCATCTTCAGCGGCATAGGGAGCGACTTGGGCGACTGGGACTTCATCCATGCGTCGCTGGTTTTTTCCCGAGCCGATGAGCGAATCGATCTTGATCGTTTCGTGCCCCAAATACTTGAGGGCCAATTGATCGAGATTATGGCTCCGCTCACCCGAGTCGAGCAGGTAGCTGGCGATCATCGTGTCGAATTCAATCCCTGCCAGGCGAATTCCGGCACCCCGGAGAACGACATAATCGTACTTGAGGTTTTGCCCCACCTTGGCAATCGCAGGATCCTCAAGGATGGGTCGAAGTTTCTCGGCGACTATCGCAGGTTCGAGAACTCGGTCACCGGTTGGAGCACGCGCGGGGAGATAAATTCCCTCACCGGGCTTGTAGGAAAAAGCATACCCGACGATCTCGGCCAGTCGCGGATCGATGTTGGTCGTCTCCGTATCCACTGAAATCAACCGTTGCTCCGCAAGCTCGGTGACCAGTGCGTCGAGTTGCTCTGGTGAGTCAACTATCCGAACCGTCGCACTGGTTGAAGTTGGGGCAACCGCCGCGATCGGCGGCCCGCCGAGTGCCAAAATTCGCTGTCCCAGGGTCCGGAATCCGAATTCCCGAAACAGCGCGGCCAGCAGGTCCTGGTCGATTTCCCGGTTTCGACCAGCGTGCCAATCGGGCTCGATCGGAACCTGCGTGTCTAAAGCAACGAGTTTTTTCGAGAGTAAGGCACTCGAGCGATATTCGACAAGATTCTGCTTGCGCTTGGCCCCGGCTACTTCGGCAGCATGATCTAGTACGTTTTCCAAGGTATCGTACTGGGCCAGAAGTTCCTGGGCGATCTTGGGTCCAATCAGCGGTATCCCTGGGACGTTATCGACCTTGTCACCAACCAGCGATTGAAAATCGATCACTTGATCGGGTCGAATTCCCCAATCGACGAGCAGCGACTGGGCGTTGTAAACTTCATTCTTGCGAATGTTAAATAGCGCGACCCGCTCGGTGATCACGCTCGCGTCGTCGATGAGCGACGGCCCGCTGTAGAGCGCGTTCTAAACTAATATTCTTGCAGTCCATAACCCCACCCAATCAACATTTTCTACTGCCGTAAAATTATATTATCATAGATTCAGTGTAGCATTTTATAAGGCAATTCCTTCATCAAAATGTGACAAATCTCACGCTTGAGAGACTTTAGGAAAACACCTTGTTTTTAAGGCTATGGAGATTTTGGATTTTTTCTTGAATACTTTTTTGCCGCGCGCTTTTAAAATCGCATGTACAGTAAGCTTGGTATTTGAACAACAAAAGGAACATAAATCACAATGCTCTACGATCAAATAGATTGTATCGAAAATTGGATGTACACCGAAGACATTTCGCACGTGGATAAAGCGAACAGAAACCAATCAGGAAATTCGAGCAGGTATGCCGACATCTTGGGTATGAATAGTTATGGACACTAATATTTACAATGTTTCTTGAGGTTTTTCAGGAGCAACTAGGTAACGATACGAATTTCATACATTTTTGACTTCATTAGTAATCTTTGCTAATTTCTGCACGAAAAATAATACAACAATTGCATTAAATGCAGAAAATTAGGTATGTACACTTTAGAATCTAAAGGTCTCAAAAAAGGAGCGATATCAAGATCTGCCGCAGTGATGATCGGCTTGGCTGCAACAGCACCGGCTTACTCATTATCGGGCGCTTTGGGTTACGGAGCGGCAGAAAGTGGATATCAATTACCCATTATTTTTATTTTATCAGTCATTCCGATGTTTTTTGTTGCTTTATCTTATAAACATCTCACTACCTCATCACCTGATTCGGGTACCGTGT
>CALMBE010000422.1 GCA_937860165.1 uncultured Planctomycetaceae bacterium | reverse complement strand
ATGGCCACAGCGGAGTACCGCCGTGGCCATGGCACCCTCATTTTTCGGTTTGACATAGCACTCGTGCAGAAGGACTAATCGCCAGCCGCTAGCTGTTCTCAGGCATACCCAATTCGAGCCAACCTGATACTTCTGCGATCCCGACGGTGAGGTTATAGAGCCCATGGCAGATCATCGCAGCTGCGAACCAAGGGGCTGCGAGCGTCAAATCGGGGGGCCTGTGGTGGGTGATCGTGTGACTCCATGTTCTGCGAAGCCCCATACCTGCTAGGGTCGAGCAGGTCATGTGCAGGGCGACACACACCGTCCAACGAAAGGCGACGAACTCGTTCGAATGCTGGGGGACGTATACATAGATGTACAGGAGGTTTTCGATAGCTGCGAAGGCGAGGCCTCCGCAGGCTGCCGCGAACAGGATTTGGGTCCCTGACTGAAACCAATAAGGACGCTTTTCGATGACCCACGTCGCCGCTGCGACTTTGGTGATTTCCTCCACCACGGGTCCAAAGATGACCACGGCCAGGAGTGCCAGCCCTCCGAATTCGCCGTTTCCCAAAGCCCCAAGAACACCCCATGGTCCGGCGGCCAAGGCCACTAGGAACGTAATCCACCAGGAATCAAACCAGGTGGTCTGTTGCTGGTTTTCCACCAGCCAAGTTTGAAAAGTGACGTCGGGTTGAATTCCCGCGGTCAATTCCGTGGAAAGGGCGGATTCGTCCCAGACCGTGTGTTCGGCCCGTTCGACAGGATCGGCGGTGTGTGGTGCGAGGGTACTGCCGACAGAAGATTCCGAAGGGTCGGCTTGCCACTTGGTAGGCAGCAAGTGGGGCTCGTGTTCAATCCCATGCGGGTCTTCGGGAATAGGCATGGGGAGTGGCTGGTGGTATAAGTCGCAGGCCGGAACAAGGTATTCCGCAGTTCCGACAGCTTTGGTGGGTCATGCCGGAACTGCGGGGGACCTTGTTCCGGCCTACCAGCTTAGCGCTATCGTTCTAACTCGCGGGAGCATGAAAATGGTAGGCGGTCGCGCTGGCAATGATTGTGACCATGGCGATTCCCTTGGAGGATTTGGAGTTCCCGCCGATGTCGGCCGAGTCGAGCCGCAGATTGCAGAGGGCGTTGTACCCCAATTGTCGGGCTTGTTCGATTGCGCGCTGAGTAGCCTCGCGTCGGGCCCGGTCTAGGAGCGATTGATAGCTGCGGACTTCGCCTCCGAACAACCCCCGCACCTTGGCCAGGAAGGTCTTGAAGTAATCCGAGCCGATAGCCGACTCAGCCACGATAAGTTGCGGTGGAGTGGATCCGGTCACAAAGGCGGGAAAACTCTTTAGTTGCGTCACGAGAAATTCTCCGTTGGACGCTTCCCGTTCAGCTAGGTTCGCCCAGTGTCGACGTTCGGCAATCGTGCCGGCAACATATCCCAGGATGATAAAAAACAAAAAAAAGCCAACTTGAAAGGCAATTTCACCCATGAGGAATCCCTTTAATTGCGAGGAGAAAACTGGTTGAAAAAAAACGATCAAGCACTCGGTTCTGCAACGACGGCCGTGCCGTAGGCATACAACTCAGCCGCGCCCGAGGTGACGGCACTGGTGGTAAAACGGACATTCACCACGGCGTTGGCCCCCAACTGCTGCGCCTGGGCCAACATGCGTTCCAGGGCCTGACGGCGCGACTCGGTCAGTAGCTCGGTGTACCCTTTGAGCTCGCCGCCGATCAGGTTTTTCAATCCGGCGGCGATATCACGTCCGGCGTGCTTGGCGCGGACCGTATTGCCCTGGACGAGTCCCCGGAGTTCGACAATGCGATACCCGGCAATGGTTTCGGTATTGGTGACAATCATGCGTATCCTTTCGGAGGGTGGCAACATTAAGGAATTCAAGGGTCAAGGAGCGATATTGTGATTCTGTGTCTTTGGAAAAGCAATCTGAGAAGCGAGAAAAATCCACTTACGGGTCATTTCCGCGAATGGTGCGTTGTTCATTTGATCTTGGGGAATAGTCGCCTACCGGCAATTGGCCCCGATTTGCTAAATTGGCTGGCTGTGCCGCCGTGCCTGCGCCGGCAGTTTCCTCAGTTTTGCATTAGGAACCCCCATGTCGACCCTCCCCACGCCCGGCGAAGAAAAAGCTGCCAGTCGCAATTTTATCGAACAGATCATCGATGCCGATCTGGCCGCTGGCAAGAACGCTGGCCGCGTCCACACGCGTTTTCCCCCCGAGCCCAACGGATATTTGCACATTGGGCACGCCAAGAGCATTTGTTTGAATTGTGGGCTGGCTCAGCAATTTGGTGGAAAGTTTAACCTGCGGTTCGATGACACGAACCCCGCCAAGGAGGAGCAAGAATACGTCGACTCGATCATCGGCGACGTGCGGTGGCTGGGGGGGGATTGGGAAGACCGCATGTTCTTTGCGTCGGACTATTTCGAGCAATTGCACGACTGGGCCGTCGCGTTGATAAAACTGAGTAAGGCCTTTGTGTGCGATCTGACTGCGGACCAGATGCGCGAGTATCGGGGCACTTTGGTAGAACCGGGAAAAAATAGCCCTTTTCGCGAGCGGTCGATCGCGGAGAATCTGGACCTCTTCGCACGGATGCGGGCCGGAGAATTTCCCGATGGGGCACGAACCCTGCGAGCGAAGATTGATATGGCCGCCCCCAACATCAATCTCCGCGACCCGGTGATGTACCGCATCAAACACGCGCACCATCATCGCACCGGAGACAAGTGGTGCATTTACCCTTCCTACGATTACACGCATGGGCAGAGCGACTCGATCGAGGGGATAACCCACTCGATCTGCACGCTCGAATTCGAGAATCACCGCCCATTGTACAACTGGTTTTGTCGGGAACTGGGAATTCACCATCCGCAACAAATCGAGTTTGCGCGACTGAATCTCACGTACACCGTGATGAGCAAGCGGAAGCTGCTGCAACTTGTAACTGAAAAGCACGTAGCGGGTTGGGATGATCCGCGGATGCTTACGATCGGAGGCCTCCGCCGCCGGGGTTACACCCCCGAAGCGATTCGGGCCTTTTGCGAGCGAATCGGTGTTGCCAAGTTCAACAGCACCATCGACATGGCATGGCTGGAGGATGCGATCCGCGAGGATCTCAACGAGCGGGCCCCCCGGGCCTTGGCGGTAATGCGGCCCTTGAAGGTGGTGCTCACCAACCTCGAACCCGGGGAGGTGCGCGAAATCGAGGCGGCCAATCATCCGCAGAAACCCGAGTTGGGAACCCGCACCTTGCCCCTCACGCGCGAGATTTTTATCGAGCAAGATGATTTCATGGAAGAGGCTCCCAAGAAGTTTTTCCGCTTGAAACCAGGGGGTGAAGTGCGACTGCGCAATGCGGGAATTATCCTGTGCAATGAGGTGGTGAAAGATGCTGCGGGCCAGATTACGGAATTGCACTGCACCTTTGACCCCGATCATAGCCGCAAAGTGAAGGGGACGATTCATTGGGTGTCGGCCACGCGGGGAGTGAGTGCCGAGGTGCGCTTGTACGATCACTTATTTGCCGCGGAGTATCCCGAGGATGTACCGGAGGGGCAGACGTTTCTCGATAGCATCAATCCCAATTCGTTGGAAATGGTGACCGCCTGGGTAGAACCTGGGCTGGCCCAGGCCGAGCCAGGGTGCCGATTTCAATTCGAGCGTTTGGGATATTTTTGCGTGGACGTGGTGGATTCTCAGTCGGGTAAGTTGGTGTTCAACCGTACGGCGACGTTGCGCGATAGTTGGGCGAAGGAGAAGGAGTGAGGAGTCCCCGCCCGCTTCAGCAGGCGGGAAATGCAAAATAAAACTATGAATCGCGCTGATATCGCTTATAAGGCACACCTTCGAGAAAGGCGTTGATCTCGAGGGAACGGCGAATCGCGGCCTCCAGGGATACATTCACCCTGGTGTGTGGATACTCTTTCCAATCGGAAACGACCCCATGTCTCACTGCTTGCAGCATGGTGTAGCGGTAAGCGAGCCTGGCTTGTTTCTCATTGCGAATCGCACCGTCAAAATACTCATGGCCTTTTGCATCTCGCCAGAAATTCGAGTGGCGTTCGACTAATAGATCATTAACGAGCTTAGCAACCGATCCGTGAATGCGTTGCATCATGGGCGAGAGGTTTCGACCTTCGTACAGAAATCCCAATGTATGGTAGTGGTTGTCGAGCAACGAGGTAACCCAGGGTACAAAGCGATATTCAGTGGTGTAGTGGTCGAATTGCTTCCAGAAAACCAATTTCGCGGATTCGGAAGCAAAGGCTGGAAATCGGTCTCGGCAGCGGGCAGTGATGAAGTAGACTTGGTTATCAATCTGCCAATGTTCAAAGCGATGTTGCCCCTGGTACTCCTGATTGTGGCTGCGCGTTACTTTGTTGATGCGCTTTGACATGTAACGTATCCTAATGGAAAAAAACTCGGCTTGGAATCATTCCCGACCCGATGATGTGGATTTATCGGGGGACTTGCCAGAGCGGTGAGTGGCGGGGGATAATCGCGTGTCCTTCCCCGCCCGCTGAAGCGGGCTCGCCGGGATGTTTTCTGTCCCCTTACCCCCGCTTAATGCTATGCCACTTGTTGTTGTTGGATCGGTTGCGATTGACCATGTTCAAACCCCGACGGATCGCCGGGATAATCTGCTGGGAGGCTCGGCGACCCACTTTTCGTATGCCGCGAGTTTCTTTACCAGTGTGCGACTGGTGGGAGTCGTCGGCGATGACTGGCCTGCGGAACACACCGCGATGCTCGATGCCCGGGGGATTGACACTTCCGGTCTCCACCAAGTCGCCGGGGGGAAAACGTTTACCTGGACTGGCCGCTACCACGACAACATGAACGACCGCGATACGCTCGACGTGCAATTGAACGTGTTTGGCGAATTCGACCCGGTGTTGCCAGAGGCTTACCGTCGCGCGAAATATGTGTTTCTCGCCAACGGCGTGCCGGCCGTGCAGATGAAAGTCCTCTCGCAAGTCCCCGGTCGGCGCTTGGCAGTGGCCGACACGATGGATTTGTGGATCAACATCGCCCGCGAGGACTTGGACAAGTTGCTCACGCAGCTCGACGGGTTGGTTCTTAATGACAGCGAAGCCAAGCTCATCGCCCAGACGGAAAACCTCGTCACGGCTGGTCACCGCGTCAAGGAAATGGGTCCCAAGTTTGTCATCATCAAAAAAGGTGAGCACGGGGCGATGTTTTTCAGCGATCACGAAACCTATGTGCTCCCAGCCTTCCCCACGCCCCGGGTGATCGATCCGACCGGCGCGGGCGATAGTTTTGCCGGCGGGATGATGGGGTATCTCTCCGAGCAAGATAACTTCGAGCCCGAGACCCTCAAGACGGCACTGGCCTACGGCATCCTGGTGGCGAGTTTCAATGTCGAAGGATTTGGCCTGGAGCGCCTCCAGGAAATCACCCGCGAGGATATCGAGGATCGCATGGCTGAGTATCGTAAGATGCTGAGCTTTTAGACAAGTTTCTTTTGTGAAAAGCGGCTACACAATTCGCGGAACCCTGCGATAATGGCATTGAGTGGGTAAAATGGCGGACCGTGATTGGTTCTGGCTGGTGGAGTTTCCAGGAGTACGGGTATGGATCGAGAAGAACTTACTGATTTGATAAGAAAAGGTCCCATTCTTGTTCGAATGAACGATGGCCACGAATACCAAATTGAAGGACCGGAATTCGCGACGGTGAGTGATATCTCAGCGGCGGTCTTATACCGTGCTTCGGATGGGAAGTTTCGTCACATCCACCTGCCATTGGTAACGATGTCAGGTGTCGAATTGCTCAATACTGATGCTTAATCAAGAGGTGCCTGGTTGCCTTCGACCGCGGCCCAATCGGTATCTTGCGGGATGGGCTGCAAATAGGGCCGCAGTTTTTCGAGAGTTCGCAGCCCGATGCCGTTGACCTGGTCCAATTCGTCGACGCTGCGAAAAGGTCCCCGCTGCTGGCGATGGGCAATAATCCGCCGGGCGAGTGTTTCTCCCATTCCGGGCAGTTGGATAATCTCAGGCCAATCCGCTCGATTGATATCGACTTGGTAAGTGGCGGCCAAGGGATCGGCACGATCAATGTCGATGAGCTTTCCTCGATGGCCCCCGCGATACAGCCAAACACTTGCCATCAACACGAGCAGGCTAGCAATCAGAATGAACAGGCTGGCTTGATCCCGCGGGCGGATCCAAGTCTGTTCCGAGGAACCTCGCGGGGAATTCTGGCCAGTGGGTTGCACAGCGCGGTTCACGAATAGTCAAATACGGGTGGTGAATGGCGGGAGAATTCTAGGTATTCCTTCCTCGAAGTATAACGCACTTATCTTACTAACCCTAATATGAGTATCCAACCGTGACCGACTTTCGACAAATCGAATGGGATGCCGCTGTGGAGCTAGATTGCCGGGCGCTGGTGCGGCTTGCCCTGGAAGAAGACTTGGCAGGCCAACAAGATTGGACCACGG
>CALMBE010000421.1 GCA_937860165.1 uncultured Planctomycetaceae bacterium | reverse complement strand
TGATTCCTTGCGGATGCCCGATCCACCACTGATCGAAGAATCGCAATCAGCCCCTTGCGAAATACCACGCAATTCGGGAACACCAGTCGTCACTCTTCAAGTCACCGGTCGTTTGCCTGATCGAGTGGGGCTATAAACTCTATGTATCGGCGGATCGACAAGGATGCTCCGCTTGAGCAAGGTGAAATCTTTGATGATTGTCCTACCCTGTACTGGACATTGGAAGCCGGCATCAGAAAGGCGACCGAATCCATCGAGCGAGTGATCGTGCTCTCACAGGCATGTGATCTGGCGAATACTAAGACGACCCGAGTTCAAGTGGCTCTCGTTCACGAGGCGGAGAAACTGGTCCGGCAAGGCATTGTTACGCCAAACACTATTCGAGATCAGTTGGTGCGCCATCGCATATTCGGATGGTACTTTCTGCCGAGCTGTGAAAACCTGCCGGAATCGGTCGTTGATTTCCGAGACATCCACACCGTACCACGCGAATTGTTGGAGGACTTAGCAGTCAATAATAAGCGTGTGTGTGCAGTAGTTACACCTTATCGAGAGCACCTGGCTCAACACTTTGCGGTCACATTTTCTCGTATTGGACTGCCCGAGCCCTATCAATCGGAGCCGTAGGTTTGGCTCTTTTACGGGGGATACCCGGCGCAGAACCGCGCTGGGTTTGCTGGGAACATACCCCCCCCCAGCCGGACCAATACCTTGGTCCGAGTGCCCCGGAGGAATGTGTTCCTCCGGCTGAGGTGTACCTGGAATTTTTTGCCGCCGATGGATTCGGAGCAGATCGATCACCACACAATCTTGGTGGCGTCGAACACGGGGCCTTCGACGCAAGTGCGTTTGTAGTCCCACTGGCCGTCGGGTTGAAGGACTTTTACGACGCAACTAAAACAGATGCCGATGCCGCAGGCCATCGGGGTTTCGAGCGAGACCTCGCAGGGCAGGGCACTCCTCTGAACGATGTGGGCGACGGCTTCCATCATTTTTTCAGGTCCGCAACAAGCGATGCGACGATCTGTGCCTGGCGAATCGGCCAGCACCTGTTCGAGCACTTCGGTCACGAAGCCGTGGTGCCCAACGGAACCATCGTCGCTGGCGATTTGCAAATTGACTCCGCAGGCGCGGAACTCCTCGACGCCGGCTAGAAATTCGGCACTCCGCACGCCGTAGCAGAGGGTGACTTTCCGAGCAGGAGTCACCCGGCGAGCGGGATTCCCGTATTGGCGACCCCCGAGAAACTCACGAGCGAGCGCGAGAAATGGGGTCTGCCCGATGCCTCCCGCTACCAAAATCAGGTGCTCGACCGGCTGGGGTGAAAATCCGTTCCCCAAGGGTCCCCAGACATCGAGAATTTCACCTGCTTGGTATTCGGAGAGCTTGTGGGTCATTTTACCCACTTCCAGATAAACCACATCGACACCGGAAGGTGAGTTGGTCGCATCGAGGACCGTGTCGTAAAGGGCGAATGGTCGGGCGAGCAAGGGGTCGTTGCAGTCCGCGAGGCGGATCATCAGGAACTGGCCGGGAAGAATCGCGGCGGCGAGTTCCGGGCACTCGAACCGCACGCGAAACGTGTTCCGCGCGATGCGCTCATTCTCGATGATCGGCACGCGGAGTTGGCGGGCCTGGTCGGCGTAGCAGGCTGCGGAGAGGGGATGGGGCGCTCCTTCGCTGGCATTCACCGGGTGCCTCGCTTTCGCGGAGCGGTGTGTTTCTTGGGGGGGCCTGATGATTTCTTGGTCCCCGCTGCGGGTTTGGCGCGGCCCAGCGATTTCCCCTGGGCTTTTCCCCCCTGTGCTTTTCCCATAGTCGCGCGTCGTTTGCGAACTTTGGCGATATGTTCCGACATGGGGCCTGCAGCCGTGTCGCGGGGAGGCTTTTCCTTGGTTGATGCCGAATCGCTGGCGGCTGCTTGCAGTTTGCGGACTTCCTCGGGGGTAAGTTTGCGGACGGCCCCGCGAGGGAGTTCGCCGAGTCGGATCGGGCCGACGGCGATGCGTGTGAGACTCTGGACCTTGTGCCCCACCTTGGCCAACATGCGGCGGATTTCGCGATTGCGGCCTTCGTCGAGCACCATTTCCAGAATAGTGTTGTTTTTCTTGCGCGTCTTGACGCGAACTTCCACCGGCCTGGCAAAACCTTCGGCCAAGTGCATGCCCCGACTGAGTTGGAAAATGACTTGCTGATCGGGTAGGCCGGCGACTTGCACATGGTAAGTCTTGCGCACCCCGTGGCGAGGATGAGTAAGTCGATTCGCCAGGTCACCGTCGTTGGTGACGAGAATTA
>CALMBE010000420.1 GCA_937860165.1 uncultured Planctomycetaceae bacterium | reverse complement strand
CCCCACACGATTGGACCAGGCAATCCGTGGCGCCCAACCCCAGGCCAACGGCCAAAATCTCATCTGGGGCTGGCTCCAGGTGGCCGATCAAGCCCTCAGCCAGTCTGCCCGGGCAGCCAAGCAAGATCCCCCACAAGAGGCGTTTGTGGAGAAATATAGCGATCTGTTTTTTGAAGCCAGACTTCGCGCGGCCGAGGCTCGGCTGGCTGCGGCCCAACTTGCCAGTGGCGAGAGCCGCACGCTGCAACTCAAAACCGTTCGCCAAACAATTGCCACTCTCAAACAACTCTACCCCGACCTCGGTGGCCCACGCTGGGAGTCAGAATTCGCCCGCGTGGCTAAGGAGGCCGAGCAGTGAGATTTTCCTTTTTCGGTTCCCACGACTTTAGATTGCTGATCGGCATCGTGCTGGTTGCACACTGTTTGCCGACACACGCCCAATCGCTTTCTGATCGCGTGCAACGTCGCAACGGCATCGACTCGGGGACAATCACGGGCACGACCCCGCTGGGAATCACAATCACCAAGGGGGGGGTGGCTAGCAAGATTCCCGCGGAAGAAATTCGCAGTGTCCAGTTTGCAGAGGAGCCCGGTGAGTTTCGTTCGATTCGCGCGGCCCTGGGTCGAGAACGGTTTGATACCGCCTGGGAAACACTCCAGAAAATCGACCCTAGCACGGTTACTCGACCTGAAATCCAGCAGGAGCTCGATTTTCTCCTGGCCCACTGTGAAGGAAATCTGGCGTTGGCGGGTCAAAGTGATCGCCAGCAAGCTATCGAGGGGCTGGGAGATTTTGTCGCAAAGCATCGCACCAGTTTCCATATCCCCGAGGCCCTCGAATTGCAGGGGGATCTGTATCGCGCGGTGGGTGATGAAACCGCAGCCCGTAAAAAGTACGAAACCTTGGCCAAGGCCCCCGCCGCTTTTTACAAGTCCCGATCGGCGCTGCTGGTCGGGCAGTTATTGCGCGAGCAAGGCGAACCAGAGGCAGCGCTCGAACAGTTTGAAGCAGCACTCAAGCTCGCTGCCGCCGATGCCGCCTCGGAGGATCAGCGCTTGGTGGCCAACTTCGGTCGGGCGGCATGTTTGTCGGCGATGGACAAACTCGTCGAAGGAACCGCGCTCGTGGGACAAGTGCTGCAACAGTCGAAACCAGAAGACATCGGTGCAATTGCCCGAGCTTACAATGCCTTGGGTGATTGTTACCTTGCAGCTGGTGACCTGCGGGGGGCCCGAAACGCTTATTTGCATGTCGACCTGATGTACCAGGTTGCGGGGGCCGAACACGCCCAAGCGCTTTACCGATTGATCAAAGTTTGGAAGGAACTCCGACAGCCGACTCGGGCCCAAGATGCCCAACAGCGGCTCGGTGACGAATATCCCTTAAGCCGCTGGGCGGGACGCTGACTTTTTATTGATTTAGATCTGTAGTATTTGGATGTTCCTCTTGGCGCATCCCACGATAGATTGGAGATTCAGTAGTTCCAAGTTTGCAGTTATTCAGAGGAACCAACCGATTTTCAATGCCACGCTAGCTATCGGCTGTCAGCTATCGGCCAATGCGGGTTTTCTCTGGCTGAGAGCCGATAGCTAAAAGCCGACAGCCCGTCGCCGAAACCTCGTAATGCGGTGAAACCCCTAGGAAAACGAAAAACTTGGAAAAACTGAAATTGGCAACCATGGTGCAAGAACCTGGAATAACCACCGCACACGGAGCACACGCGAACATGCAATTGGGCCGACTCAATGAATCTGTCTCTTACCGTGGCTGGCTGAAGCTGCTTGCCTTGTTGGTAACTCTCCTACTTGCTGGTGTCTCTTATCCCGATTCAGCTATCGGGCAAGACCCGGCTGTCGAAGATGCCGTACCCGCGGCTGAAGCAGAGGTCATCGAAACCACTTACCTGCAATGGGCTGGTAAGTCGCTGGGTTGGTTCTATGGTCTGACATTTTTGGGAATGTCGATTTCGCTGGTGGCCCTCTGTGTGTTGAATTTGCTGGCCGCCCGTCACGCCAACATGGTGCCCAGCACACTCGTCGAGGATTTCGGAAAACTCGTTGAGAGCAAGCAGTACCAGCAGGCCTACGATTTGGCTAAGAACGACGAATCTTTTCTCGGGCGAGTTTTGACCGCGGGCATGTCAAAAATGTCCCAGGGGTACGATACTTCGATTGCGGCGATGCAGGACATTGGCGAGGAAGAAAACATGCGGGTCGAACATCGGCTCAGTTATTTGGCCTTGATCGGTTCGATCGCACCCATGGTGGGGCTCTTGGGCACGGTCGACGGCATGATCATGTCGTTCAAGGTGATTGCCAACACCTCCACCGGGTCTCCCGACCCCCAATCCTTGGCCGAGGGAGTAGCCACAGCGTTGTTCACCACACTGGTGGGATTACTGCTGGCCATCCCGGCGATCTCGCTCTTTAACATCTTGCGTAACAAGGTCGCTAGGAACGTGTTTGAAATCGGAGTTGTCAGCGAAGACTTAATGAGTCCCTTTAAGAAGTCGACGCCCTAGGAGAGTGCGATCGAATGGTTATAACACATAGGGAATGACGAATGTCGAAATACCCAAGGACGAAGGAATGACTAAGCTCGAAGCACGAATTGACTCACCGCTCTTCAATCGTCGAAACCGTTTGCTTTCGCCTGCCCCCGGGGATTCATCGGCCTTAGACATTCGTATTTCGTTCGTCATTGGTCATTGGGCATTGGGCATTCGACCCCGGGCATTCGTCATTAACTTTTAAGAGCTTCAGCCATGCGAATTCGAGCCCGAGGTCCGCAAGGTATCGTGGAAGGGGACATGACCCCGATGATCGATTGCGCGTTTCAGTTAATCTCGTTTTTTATGTTCGTCATCAATTTCTCGGAAGTCGAAACCGACCAACGAGTCAACCTTCCCATGAGCGAATTGGCCCGGCCCCCCGAGGCACCCTACGAACAGCCTTTGACAATCCACTTAACCGACGACGACCACTTCATCTACGGCGGCAGAGAACTCCCAACCCTCGCGGAGTTGCGCTCGGAACTGCTCCAAGAAACACAAATTATCAAGCGACACACTTCCAAGAAAGTAGCCGAAGTGACCGTGATTATCCGCGCCGACGAAGATGCCAAGACCGGCATGGTACAGCGGGTGATTCAAGCCTGCCAGCGACTGGAGTTTGAAAAATTTGCCCTCCGGGGCAAGCAAAG
This sequence comes from uncultured Planctomycetaceae bacterium, assembly GCA_937860165.1. GTDB lineage: Bacteria > Planctomycetota > Planctomycetia > Pirellulales > Lacipirellulaceae > Bythopirellula. Next base: position 1,322 of record CALMBE010000420.1, on the reverse strand, counting down.
TGAAGTCTCGACAGAGAGACCGTAGGACTGTGGGACTGTCCATTTTTCACTTACGACTAAAAACTAACGACTAACTCCTACTCGATTCCGCAATCCGAATTCCGAATTCCGCATTTCCTCATGAAATTCACCTCCCATCAACGCCGCGAAGATATCATCGTGCAGATGACGCCGATGATCGACATCGTGTTTCAGTTGATGTTCTTTTTTCTGTTCACTTTCAAAATTGCCCTCCCCGAAGGGGATTTCAGCATTCGCATGCCGTCGTCCAAGAGTAGCTCCGGGGCACCCAGTGAAACACCGCTGCTCAAGGTCCGCCTGCGGGCAACTCCCGAGGGAGAACTCGCCGGGGTGCAGTTGGGCGATGTGGCCTTTAACGGTGCGGCACCCTTCCAGCAACTCCATTCCAAGCTCCGGGGATTGATACCCGACGAAGCCGGTCCGGGGTCTTCGGACCAGGAAGTGGAAATCGAAGCTGATTTTAACTTAAAATATCGCTACGCCATGAGTGCCATCACGGCGATCACGGGATATATTGACGAAAACGGCGCACGGCACACCCTTGTCGAGCGCGTCCGTTTCGCCCCGCTCGGTGAGTAGGGGGAATGTAGAGCGTGTGATGTGAGATTGATGATGTTAGCCCCCTGCGATGCGTTGCATCGCGGCTATTTTCTAAACACTATTTTCTAAACACTAACCACCAACCACTACTTACCATGTCCACCGCGCAATCTTCTCTTTTTGACAGCAGTGAAACCCTTTCGGGGATTGTGCCCTTGGGGGACCTCACCAACGGGCAGGAAGCCGACTTCTTCGCCCTGCTTTCGGCCAAGGAAGAGCTCACCACCCGCGATGGGAAACCTTACTTTCGCGTCACTTTCCGCGATGCCAAGCGCGACGTGAGTTTCCCGATTTGGAACGACACGAGCTGGTCAACCGTCTGCCGCGATCAGTGGACCGTTGGCGAGTTTTTCAAGCTGCGGGCCTTGTACCGCGAAACCAATTACGGCCCGCAGCTCGAAATCCGCAAGATTCGTCCCGTCGTCGATGCCGACGCGAAAGAAGGTTTTAACCCGGCAATGTGCCTGCCGAGGTCGAAGTTCGATCCGCAAGAGATGTACGATGAACTGATCGCACTCACGCGGGACATGATCGACGACGCCGAGTTGTCGACCTTTGTGCAAGCCATCCTCGAACAATACCAGGATACCTTGCTCACGCTTCCAGCGGCCAAGTATCACCACCACGCCCATCTCGGTGGTTTCCTGGAACACGTGTTGAACGTGGCCAAGTCGTGTGTCTACTTCGCCGACAAATATGCC
>CALMBE010000419.1 GCA_937860165.1 uncultured Planctomycetaceae bacterium | reverse complement strand
GTCAGGGCGTTGACGATCCACACCGTCCCGCTCCCGATGTCGTCGGCCGGGTCGGCGATCACCAGCATCGGGTCACCGGTGAACGACGGCAGGTCGGTGCAGCAGGCCAGCGCGTCGCCGAACCGGCCCAGGCCTCCCCCCGGGCCCTGGAACGTGCCCTGCGGGCGGCCGGCATCGAGGATGCGGTTATTCGACTCGAATAATTGGCGGAGGGCGGCTTTGTGAATTTTCATTTTCAGGCTGCCGATTCCTAAGGCCCCGTAGCAAATCAGTTTGCCCCGCTGGCTGGCCTTGTCGGTGGGGTCGATCCCGCTGATCCCCACCGGTGGCACGGCATTCAAGTCAATCGCCACCTGCAAGGCCTTGGCCCCTTGCCGAGTTGCCGCGCTCAGGAGTTCGACAGCCGGGGGGCCTGCCGAAATCACCACTTGCACGTTTTCCAGTAACTCCGCCAGGTCAGAATCGGTGGTCGAGTGCGAAGTCAGCAAGGCCCCGGGAACCGCCGTGCCGATGCGGTGACAAATCGCTTCGGCGTGCGTTTTGCGGCGGGATCCCACCCGCACATCGACCCCCTCGCGGGCCAACATCCGCACGACACGCTGGCCCACCGGACCGGTGCCAAGGACCAGGGCAATCGTTTCCGGGCCGAGCGAGACGTGCCGACCTGCACAAACCACAGCCGCCGCCGCGGTGGTGTTCGAGCCGTTGCTGTCGACCATGGCCGAGACCCGCACGGGACCAAAAAAAGCATCCTTCACGGCCTGTAACAATTGCTCCCCGGCGACCACATCGGCCCCGCCGACAAACACCGCCGAGTTGCGGAGCTCCTCGCCACCACGAGTGAACATCAGCCCGTGGACAAGATTCCGCACCTCGGCCGGGGTAACCGCCGAGTGACGCAACAATTGGTTTACCCCCGAGTCGATCGCCACCACGCCGTCGAACACGCTCGGCTGAGCGTCCGTATCGAGGCAGAGGAGAATCTTAGGCAGAGCCATAGGTTTCAAGGCCCGGGGATTGCAGCTTCTCAACGCCCAGGGGTTGCAACCCCTGGGCGTTTACTGACCGCAAGAATAATTTTCCAGCTCCTAGAAGCCGCGGAACGGATGGGCCGCACTGTCTTTACCGGCGAGCATTTCGTCGACCGAGGGCTTGCTTTCCATCGCATTCTTTACGGCCATCTTGGTCGCGTCGTAGTTGTACTGATAGATCTTCTTGTCGTCGGCCGCCTCGGGGTGAATGAACACTCCGCAGACGCACACCAGATTCTCGGCATCCCCCTTCTTGATGACCCCATCGGCAACGCTGTCGGCAATCGCCTTGGCAACGGCGGCCTGCGCGGGACCAAACATCTGCACGGCTTGCCGCATTCCCTTGATCGTCACCTTGGTGATCATCACCGTGGCGGGCTTCACGGCCAGATTGGGGGTCAAGACGGCGAGCAGATTGGAGTGCCCCTCGCTTTGCCGGGCCAGGGCATTGGCAAACGCCACACCCACGGGGCCATCCTTGGAACCGATCAACAGATCGATATGGGCGATTTCATTGCCGTCGCCCGACAGGGCTTCTCCGATAAACATCGACATGGGGAAACACTCCTACCTGGAAGGAAAATTGAGATTAGGAACCACAGGGAAACCGGCTGTTTGCCGGTAGACTGCCAACATACCAGCGCCCGACGGGGTTCGACAACCAGTGGCATGGAGGGAGGAGGATGCAGGGGGAAGGGGGGAGCAGGCCGGTCGGCGGTGGAAAGTCATAAGTCGTTAGTCGTAAGTGAATAGCGGACCGATATTCCGTCATTCCCGCAAAGAGCCTGCCCTCGCGGAAGCGAGGGCGGGAATCCAGCCTTCCCCCTTCCCCAGGGCCGATCACTTTTTCACTTTGGGG
>CALMBE010000418.1 GCA_937860165.1 uncultured Planctomycetaceae bacterium | reverse complement strand
CGACTCCGGCGTAGTCGTCGGTTTTGGCGAACAGATTGTAGTGCCGAACATAGGTTATCACGCCGTGCTCTGGGACACGGCCCTTATTCCACATATCCTCGACACTCCCGCAACAATGCTCTTCCCGGAAAGCACGTTCGTTCAGGCCTTGGCCGTGAATGAGGCGAGCGTGGTCGTCGGTAATGGTAGATTGTTCGCCGGAGGCGCCGGAACGCGCGCCGTTCGTTGGGACAGTGCAGGATCCCCCATCGTGCTCGGCGATCTAGGCTCCTCGCCCGCTGGCGACACGAACGCCGCGGCGTGGGCCATCAATTCGGCCGGCGATGCCGTCGGCACGGCGGATAAGTATGACGCCATGGGAAATTCTGACGGAACCCGTGCCGTCCGCTGGAGCGCTGCGACAACCGCGGCCGTTGAGTTGGAGGTCCTGGGCGCGGATTCAAACGGCGTCAGCGAGAGTAAAGTGTTCGACATCAACGACGCTGGCTTCTCGGTCGGACGCTCGCTCGAATATGTGGGAAACGACAGTCAGAGTTATTACGCAGTGCAGTGGAACGCCGCGGGCCAGGTAACCGAATTGGGACACCTGCCCGGCGGCTTCAAGACTGGGGAAGCCCACGACATCAACGAAGCCGGCATCGCCGTGGGACAGGCGGCCAGGCCCGCTGGATTCGGAAGTTCCGAGAACGTCGCCGTTTACTGGGACGTCAATGGTAACGCGATCGACTTGAACACGCTCATCGCGCCCCGCGCGGATTGGGTTTTAAACACGGCTTGGGCCATCAGCGACAGCGGCTGGATCCTCGGTGAAGGCTCGCACACGGATGAGGGTAGCACTTATTCCCGCGTCTTCATGCTGCAGATTCCGATCCCGGGCGACTTTGATTTTGACGCTGACATCGATGGCCGCGATTTTCTGTTGTGGCAGCGGGGTGGATCACCTAACGGCACTCCGGGAGGTCCCGTTTCTGCGAGCGACCTTGCCGATTGGCAGGCGAATTATGTTACGGTGCCGTTGGTGGCCACGAGTGTCGCCGTGCCTGAGCCGGGGACCTGGGAAATACTTGTTGCCGCAGTCGTGGCCATCACAGCAAGCCAGCGCCAAAACCGCTATCGCCGGAAAGTGGCCAAAATCCAATCTCTTGGGGAGGTCTCGCTATGAAATCATTTCGCAGCATCTGCATTTTTACTCTGGCCGCAGTTGCGCTGCCGCACTCCGTCGCGGCACAGAACTACACGTTCACGAATATCGCCGACACCGCGGGGTCTTTTTCTGCGTTTGCTGGCGTTTTTGGCGGTCCGAGACTGAATAACAGCGGGGCGGTCTCCTTTATCGCCCAGTTGGATGCCGGCGGCTCTGGCGTGTATCGCGGTGATGGCGTCGCGATCGCAACCATTGCCGACAGCTCCGGGCCGTACTTTAGCTTCTTCACTGCCGACATTAACGATGCCGGCCAAGTGGCATTCCTTGCACAGTCAGATGCTATCGGGCCCGGGATTTTCCGAGGCGACGGCGTGACCGTCAACACGATCATCCTTCAGCGCGACCTGCCGTTTGACTCATCAAAGCTGCTCGATGAAGGCGAACCGGTAGTAATTAATAACGCCGGCGTGGTGGCGTTTTTCGCGATTGGAGGCGGCCTTCCCAATAACGGCATTTATGTCGGCAGCGGCGGGAACATCACCCCGGTCTCTAACTTCACTCATCGAGCGTTCGCGCCGACCATAAACAATCTAGGTCAGGTGGCATATACATATTCGCCCCTTTCCTCCACTGAACAGGGCATTCGTGTGGGGAACGGGGGAACCACTTCGTTCGTTATCGACAATTCCGGGCCCTACAACGTCTTTTTCAGGCCCGACCTGAATGACAGCAACGTCGTGGCAGTCGCCGCCACCAACGATAGCGGCGGCGTCTCCGTCTTAAGAATCGACGGCGGAGCAGTGGATGTTGTCGCGGGACCATTCACCACCGCTTCCGACGTCGGCATCAACAACGCCGGCGACGTGGCGTTTATGGCTCAGACCTCGACCAATGTTTACAGTATCCTCACGGGCCCCGATTCCGTCGCCAACAAAGTGATCCGCGACGGCGATGCGCTGTTTGGCTCAACCGCCACCCTGCTCCAAGGGTTGACAACCATCGATGGTCCCAACGACGCGGGGCAGATCGTCTTCCGCTACTCGCTGGCCGACGGGCGGCAGGGCGTCGCCCTGGCCACGCCTAATGCGATGCTTAACGGCGATTTCAACTGCGACGGCGACGTCGATGGCCGCGATTTTTTGAAGTGGCAGCGCGACACGAGCGTCGGCAATCTTGCCGATTGGCAGGCGAATTATGGTATGGGGATTCCGCTTACTTCCGCTGCCACGGCTGCTGAAGCGACCTCGCCGGTGCCGGAGCCGGGGAGTCTTATACTGGTTGTGTGCAGCGCACTTCTCGCTCCGTTGGCGCATCGCGTCTGAGAAATCAGGGTTCCGCTGGCGCGTCGCGGTGGAATACTCAATCCTTGAGCCGTACATCTGCTTCGAGCCGCGCAACTCCCTTCGAGCCGCGCACGTCAGTAAGCGGAGCGGGCCTCAAAAATCACACTATGCGCTGTTTCCTACCTCGAAAGAGGGGGTAAGGACTTTTCTCGTGTGCTTTCTTGCAATTACCGGAAGTACTTGTGAGAATGCGGAGGGTTTTCACACTATTACCCAGGAGTTCAGCCATGAGATTCTACGCATTGATTCTTACAACACTCCTTGTGTGTGGTTCCGAGCTAGCCCAAGCGCAATTGCGGTTGATTACCCGAACAGGCGGTTCATCGCCAGGTCTCGCCGCGGAGTTTTCCGGATTTGATGCCCCCGTTATCAACGAAGGTGGTACGGTGGCTTTTGGGGGGAGCGCAGTAGACACTTCCTTCAACTTTACCTCTGGCCTTTGGTCCGAAGGAGATGGTATCGGGCTGCTCCGCGCTGTTGCACTTCAGGGCACCCCAGCACCGACTGCCGGTGGGTTGAATTTCACAGGGTTTATCGATCCCGAGCGCAGTTACTTGTTGAACGATCTGGGAGACGTAGCATTTCTCGGAGTGATCACAGGTTTTATCCAGGCGATTTATACCGATCGTGAACGGTTTGTTGGCCCCGCGCTGCTGGAGATCGCGCGCCAAGGAGATCCGGCGGTGGATACGGGTGCCGGAAGAACCTACAACGGCCTCGACCTCTTGGCGATGGGACGCATACATAGTGGTACAGCGTTTCGCGCACTCCTGGCACCGGGTATTGCCCCGAACGATTTCCCCAGCGAATCGGTCTACAACGAAAGTTTCGCCGTTGTTCTAACCAATGTCGCCGAAGTGGCAGACTTCGCCCCGGGGACGTCTCGACCATTCCCGTTGGGAACCGCGGTGTTCACTGAGTTTCGACCTCCTACGATCAATGATTCGGGACATATCGCCTTCAGTGCCTCAACGAATGCGGGGGCCTCATTCGACTCGATTGGTGCCGAAGGAATCTGGGCGACTTCTCCCTCGGGGTCACTCCGTCCCGTGGCCTTGGCGGGTCAAGCCGCTCCTGGCGCGCCATCGACATTCAGTA
>CALMBE010000417.1 GCA_937860165.1 uncultured Planctomycetaceae bacterium | reverse complement strand
AGTTTCTCCCCCCCTAGTTGGGGGACTCTTGGCAGAATATGAGGGTTGTAACAAGAAAAAGGTGCATGACTACTTCCGGAAAACCGATGAACGATTGTGCCTGGAGGCCTGTAGACAAACCCTGATAAATTGGCAAACTAGGCAAGGATTCCTCAGATGGGGTGTTCATGTCTAAACCTGAGCAGGATCCTCAAAGTCAAACCAAGAATTTTCGCCGAATGGTGTGAAATCGTAAGAGTTTACCGGATATTGAGTTACGTTTTCTTGTTGGCAGCTTGTCGGTAGTTTCCGAAACCTTTCTGCGTTTTCACAAACCTAATCTAGCGGAATGCGTACTATAGTTACGGTGCGTTATCAACCTTCGCCCCAATTGGGGGGGAAGGTAGGGTTTCGGCCCGGCGCGACCAAGCATTCTTTGGGATAGGTGCGAGGTCGGCATGCACTAAGAGAACAGGCAGCCACGACGATTGGGTGCTCAATTCAAGAGGCAATTGCGAGTATCGTTTGTCGCGGCCAAAAAGGGTGAGGTAACATTATGGCTCGTAAGGATTCACTTCTGAAGCTTCGTGCATTATTGGTTCATCGCCGCGATGCCCTGCGCAGGGCCTTGGCTGGTGATCTGAGCATGCTGAAGTCGCTTCCCGAGCATTCTGGCGGTGATGTGGTCGATGCTGCTTTGGACGCCGCCCAAGATGAAATTAGTTCCCAACTCGCGGAAGTCGAAAGCCGTGAACTGGCTCACATCGAAAACGCCATCGAGCGGATGCGACAGGGTTCCTACGGACAGTGTGAAGTTTGCGAAACCAAGATTCCATTGGCCCGGCTCAATGCCCTGCCCTATGCCATGACCTGCATCGATTGCCAGCGCGCTGCTGAAACCGGTGGTGGTGGCAATTTGAGTGGTGGTTGGACCAGCTATACGGACAGTGATCTCTCTTACAGCGATCTCGAAACGCCCTAATTCCACTGCGCCCGATGGGACCACGACGGGGAGATGTGAGTTGTGAGGTGTGGATAGTGATTGGTGATTGGATAGGAACATTCCCATACTTCAAATCACTAATCACCAATCACTTCCCTGACAATGCGTTGTGTCGTAGTGGTGGGGCTTATTTCGCGCTGTAGTATTAGCCACCTCGGAAAACCGACTGCCCATTCTGGAGACACCAATTTATGGTTTTTGGAATCAGGCACCGTATGGGTCGTTGGTTACCAGCGGTTTTTCTATCGACTTTTCTGTCGACCCTCTGTTCCTGGGCGGGGTCGGTGGCATTTGCCCAGCAACCGCTGGAAGTCGTCGAGGATCGGGAAGAGGCTTTTGCCGAATTGGCGGAAGACGTCGTGGCTTTAGATTCCCAACTGAGCATTTACAAGCGAGTGGTTCAGCTTGTCTCACCTTCGGTTGTGCATGTCGAAGCGACACCGCTCCCCCAATACCGCCTGCGGCGCGATGCCGAAGAAGCCGGTTCTGCGGTGTTGGTTCGCTATCGTGGTGCGGACTATGTGCTCACGAATCGGCACGTTATCAAACACTCTAGCGAAGAGTTAATCCTCTTGGAATTGGCCGATGGCCAGCAACTTCATCCCAAGCGAATTTGGAGTGACCGCGAGACCGACGTGGCGGTCATGCTGGTCGAAGGGGCCAACTTGGTGCCTGCCCGGATCGGCAATAGCGACCAGATGGAAATCGGCGATATCGTGCTGGCCTTTGGTAGCCCTTTCAATTTGCAGCGGAGCGTCACCCGGGGCATCATCAGTGCCAAGGGCCGATCCAATCTGGATTTGGGCGAAGGGGAAGTTCTGTATCAGAACTTCCTGCAAACCGATGCCGCGATCAATCCCGGCAATAGCGGCGGTCCGCTCGTGAATCTCCGGGGCGAAGTGATCGGCATGAATACGGCTATCGCCAGTAATTCGGGCGGGAACGAAGGAATCGGATTTTCGATTCCCATCAACATCGCGGTCCGCATCATGCGCCAGTTGGTCGATAACGGCGAAGTCGACCGCGGGTTTCTCGGCGTGGCTCTTGATCGGAGCTTCGATACGGCCTCGGCCTTGGCAGTCGGAATGGCCCGCCTCACGGGTGCCCGAGTGACGAACATCACGGCTGGTTCGCCAGCGAGCCTGGCGGATATCAAGATCGGCGACGTGATCCTCCGCTTCGATGGCATGTTGATCGACAACGACGAGCACCTGATCAATCTGGTGAAGCGCACCGAGATCAACCGCCGCGTCCCGCTGGAGCTGTACCGAGATGGTCAACTGGTGACCGTGTACGTCGAAGTCACCCGCTGGGGAAATCTCGGCGAGCAGTCGGTGAAGTAACGTCTCCGGGGAATCAAACCGCCGAGTCGCTAAGGACCAGACGCAGAAAAGTTGGTTGCAGGCCGTCGCGTTTTTGCGCCCCCGCAGCTTTTTGTTGGAACTCGATTGGGCGTACAATAGGAGCCAGCCTATGTTTATATGTTCCAATTGCATAAACGACCAGCCCCACGAATGAGACTGGCCGTCGGTTGAGAATCAATCATTCAGCAACTAATTCTAAGTCGTGGGGGTCCTTAGCTGATATGGACGAAACCGACTTCTTTATCGATGGCTTCGATACCGGTCGCCACTCCTTGGTCAGTTCGCTTGGTGGTAACTCGGATCTTCATTCCGGCCTTGAGATCTTCCATCATGCAGGCTTTCCCGTCCAAGGTTACAATGGTGTCGGTCGAGACCGAGTGTGAGTGTTCTTTGCCTTCCTTGTTCTTCATCACGAGCCTGTTGCTTGTGATTCCAACCATAGTTCCATCATGGGTGTTGGCAAACGTTTCGTTCTTGTCGATAGCTTCGATGTGAGTCGCGACCATCCCGTAGTTTGTTTGCGTGGTCACGCGGATCTTCGTACCGGGCTTGAGTTCCTCTGCCTTGCAGGCTTTCCCGTCCAGGGTCACCTTGGCATCGGCTGCCAGCGTGTGAGAATTTTCTTGGCCGTCCTTACTGTCTCTGTTCGTCATCACGAGATTGGTGCTCGTGATACTGATTACCTTGCCGTCGTGGGTCATTTCTTCAGCCACTGGGGCTGCAAACGCGGGCGCGTTCACAACGAATAACGCCAACGCCATCGCACCGAATGTAAATGTTCTGAAATTCTTCATCATTGTCTCCTAGTAAAACCTCGGGGCATAAACGAAGGCAACATGCCTCCGTTCTTCACAGGCTATTTCAAGCCAGTAATTCTTCAGTTACTCGGCCTTATGCCGTCGGATCGCCACTTCGATCGAGGGGGCGATGCGTTTGGCATGCAGGCAACAACGGCGACGCGAGAAATCGCCCTGTCTGACGGTCCTCTGAGTGTCACTGGTAGAGTGTGACAATCTGTCGTTGAGTCAAATCTTGGTCAATGACTCTACTGACCGAACATCTTCGCAATTACGAAGATCACCAGCGCACCTACAAAGCCGCCTCCCGCAAGCAGATATACCAGAGAATAACCAGCGGCCGCCGCGAACAAAGGCGCGGAAAGTATGAGCATTTCCATTTCTCGACTCCTTCAAAATTATTGCCAACCTATCGTGCTCGCGCTTCAGCCACGCAGTCAAGGGACGACTGACGTTACTAACTGCAGCACTCAGCAAACTCTTTATCCTTGTCGAGACTATCGATACTGGTTGCGATGTTTCGGTCGTTCTTGTTCGTTTTCACACGAACTTTACTTCCGGACTTTATAGCTTCCGCTTCGCAGACTGTTCCATCACAAGTAAGCTTGGCTTCCTTCGCCAAGGAGTGGGAGTATTCTCTCCCTTGCGTATTCAACATGACTAGCTTGTCGGCAGTCATGCTCACAACGGTTCCTTCGAAAAACTTTGAAGAAGCCCCGGGGGCTACTTTCTTGTCTTCTGCTAACATAATAAATCCATTTCTAACAAGTTGCTCGGACCTGCCAACGGAGGCAACATGCGCCCGTCTTCCCCCATCCACTTTCGTGTCGGAAGTGTCATTGGGTCCGAGTTGACAAACACTGTGTGATTCGCATTATTCTTGCGCTGATTCAGAATGATTCTCGGTGTGTACTGGCGGTCTGAAGGTCTGCGAACTCGCAGCTTCCTCAGCACTCGCCGAGCTGCGACTGCGGTTGAGGTAGTCCAATAATTCGGGAACCGCACGAGACGCGACATCCTGCATCATTCCTGTGAGCGCGACAATCGCCGCACTGCTCAGCTGATTCCAGGTCGAGCTCTTGTAACCCGCGTCAAAGCTGGCTGCCGACGCCACGGAAGCCACGGACTCGACGGCCGGTTCTCGAATTTTCTGAACTGCTCCGTTCACGGCTAGATTCGGGGGAGGAAGTGTCCCTTGTCTTGTCGGGCTCTTCTTTGCCGAACCACCCAAAACCTCTACCGCCAAACAACCCAAAGCGACCGACCCGCCCACGAGCAACCAGGGATGTCGGTCAATATGACGTCGCACATCAAAGGCGTTCACTACGGATTGCACCGCGTCTTGAACGGTCACTACGGTGGCATTCACGGCCGTGCCAGTCGACTGTACGGTTTCAGAGACTTGAAGTTTCAATAACTCCAACTTGTCTGCGATTTGCATCTTGGTCTCTGCCATCTGTCGCCTAATTATTTCGAGGCTGTCGTCCATCGGACATTCTCCTGCACTCACTCGGTGGTCACACGTTGGTACGAAGTTATTGATCTAAATCTGACTCGACCAACAAGAGCCAGGATCCCACCACTCACGGCGATCACTGCCGTCACCACGGCGTAGCTCGCCCACAGTGGCAGCCACGCCAGATCAGCCCTGGGGGGCAATGCCACCCAGTGCAGCAGATGAACCACAGTCAGACAGCCCACGATAGCGGCGAGGAACAGCATTCCCACACCGAGAGCACATACCACCGCAGCCGACGCACGCTTCCGAAGTTCCACTTTGATCTCGCGCCGCGTCAACTGGAATTGCAGTTCGACGAGGTGTTTGAAATCGTCGAAGAGGTCACTCACCAGCGCTGAGGTGGTTTGCTCAGAGGGGACTTTGATGTCAGTGCTCATAGATTATTTCTTTATTTTGCTAGCTACGAACCAGCCCAAGCCGACCGCGATGAGAACGGCGGGGATGGGATTTTGTCGAATCAATTGCGCAACGTCTTTGGACATCCCGCTGAGCTTGGCACCTTCCAGATATTCGCCGCTGTCTTTGACGGTTTTAGCGACCGCGTGGGAAGCACTCCCCAACATTCCCGTTTGCGGACCATTCTCGCTGAGCCGGTCACCCAGACCCTGAATGCCGACCCCCGCGCTAGCCGTCAAGCCGTCAGCTTTCTTGCCAACATCGCTAGCCGCCTGGCTCGCCATGGCCCCGACATCATAAGCTGCTTGACTCGCCATCGCACCGACTGCTGAGGCAGCGTGACTGGCCATTTCGCTTACGGAAGCAGCAGCCTCTTTGGCCTTGTCTGCCGCTTGAACCCATTCCTGCTTTTCGGAGTTTGAAATTATTGTTGAATTTGACATGACAAAAATCCTTTGAATAAAATGTGTTTGGACCTGCCGACGGAGGCAACGTGCTCCCTTCGAGCACTCACCTCTTCGCGTACGAAGCGTTAGCGTGTCCGTTTTCATGTGCTACCAAAATCGCGTCTGCGAACGTACTTTGAAACATTCGGCACGCTGTGCAATTCGACGATTCAATTCCACCATTTCCTGGGATAGAGGAGTGGATAAATCCACACCACTAACATTGCTCCCAGAATCGCAACGACCCATCCGTACCAGTTGTGACTGGCTAAAGAAAATGGCTCTGCCGAAACGCCCCGAAAGAGGGAATACAGAAACCCGCCCACGAGGGCACCGACGATGCCTAACAATGTCGTCATCGGGAGGCTCATGGCCTGCCGCCCTGGAACGAGAAACCGCGCGGAGATCCCTACCACCAGACCGCAGACAATCCAACTAACTATGCTCTCGAAACTCATGGGGATACTCCTCTTTCAACTTAGAAATCTCTGAGTCGCCGTTTCTAGGCGGCGTTCACTCTTTCGCATTTGACTTACGCAAGGACCATGTTGTCCGCACTCCAGAAAACCAAGCGAAACGTTTGCCACTTTGGCTTGCGCGGCCTGCTTGGCTTGGTTCCCGTGGAGAATCCCTGGTCACGGTCTAAACCGTTTACAGCTTCAATTCGCGGGCAAAGTCGTCGATTGCTTTTTCTGTCTGGTCCTTCGCATAACCGTATCGTTCTTGCAGGATTCCAGCGAACTGCTCGCGTTTGCCGGCGATCGTGGTTAGATCGTCGTCTGTGAGCTTGCCCCACTTTTCTTTGACTTTACCGGTCATTTGCTTCCAATTGCCTTCAATTTGATCCCAGTTCATGGCTATGTCTCCTTAAAAGTTAAAACACTTCGATTGTGAATGATGTTACAGCTTGCAGAACACACATCGTTTGCTCTTCCAAGCAGTTGACTTTGGCAGTTTTCCCTAACTCCCTGACACGACATCTCAGGGAGTCTCTTCCGGTAGATCCTCGCCGGTCTTCTTGGTCTCTCTCTCGATGGAGATGTTCGTCCCACCGGGAGTTGTGATTTTCGTTTCCTTCTTTTCGGTCGACTCCTTAGCGCATCCAATCATGCCGATTGACAGCAGGCTGAGGACGAGCACCGAGGCAATAAAATGTTTCATGGTTCAACTCCTTCTTTGGAATTTCTTCGATAAGGCAACTTCACGGCGAAGCGTGCCTGTCTTCATCAATACTTCAAGCACTACCTAGATCAACTGGGCTGCTATAAACGCCCCATGAGCAGCAGGATGACCAGGACGGTCACAATTAAACCCAACCCGCCACTTGGTCCGTAGCCCCAGTTCTTACTGTGGCCCCAGGTGGGCAGCGCCCCTAGCAGCATCAGGACCAGCAGCACAATTAAAATTGTGGAAATGGAAATCATGTCAGTTCTCCTTCAAGAGACGTGTGGAACGCGGAGCGTGATCCTCGGCTTCGTGTTAGTGATAATAAACCTCGCTCTGCGTTTTCTAGAAATACTTCTAGTTCACAAAGTCGTTTGCCTGACCGTCCACCCTGTCGTCTTCCGTGACCCCGTCGGTCAGTTCGGTAGCCTTGTTCTTCACCGCCTGGGCATCTTGTTTCATTTTGTCCGGGTCGGTCGCAAGATTGATATTCACCTTGCTGCTGCCCGCCTCGGGAGCTGGCTGCGTGAAAGCGAACCAGCCCTGGTAGAAACCTACTGCGACGAACAGTATCGCCAGCACTACTAATATTCTTCTCATGACATCCTTCTTTCGTGATTGTTACTCTCTACGCTCTTGGCAAACCAGAAACCAATTCCGCTGCGGATGACCCCGCGACAATCTCGTTGCTCCCTTATGATTGCCGTATCCATATTGCGCGGGCCACCCGACAAGCGTTGCCTCGATTTCTTTATTCGATTCGATCCGCTGTGCGGACCTCATTTAGCGTGACTCACCTTTGTTGCGTGATTCAGTGATCCGATTTACCTTTATTCTTAGACTGGGACGAACCCCTCTGTTGGGAGTCGGACGAGCCTTGGTGGTTGTTGCCTCGATTCGTACCCTCGACTCGTAACTGCCCGGTAGACTCACCTTGGCGGTTGCCTTGGTTCAAAGTCTGACGTCGCAACTGATCTACCGAACCATTTTGGATCTGTCCCCCCCCGCTCGGTCCAATGATCGAACGCGATCCTGGTGCACCCGCTCGGCTTCTCGGTTGAGGTTGAACTTGAAAGTCCGGCTTGAGAACTTCGTGTCGCCGAGGAGGCAGCGCTCCCTTGCTAAGTTGATCGATGGGCTGAGCTACAAACGGCGATCTACCGAAGGTACTCCTCACGGGTTCGACGGCATTTCTGGAAACTACATCTGGAGCGTGGGCCGTATTGGCTTCCAGTTGTTGTCGTTTCTGGAGGTAATTGCGGTATTCTTGTCTACGCTGAACAAATTGCTGATGCTCGGCGGGATCCACAGGTATGAATCGCTGTTGACCCTCTTTGCTTCGGGCCAGTTCGTCGAGAGGTGTGGCGACCGAGAAACTACCTCGATGTGGTGTCTCCCTGGACTCGGCGAGCGCCGCTTGCGCAGCCCAGTTGCGGGGGGGGCGAGGACCCTCATTGTCACGGTAGTTCTGGAAGTTGGCTGCCGCGCGTTGCTCCCACCCAAGGTCGTGCCGATTGTTCCAACGCTGGTTGGCGAAGATCGGATCATAGCCACGGTGGCTTGATTGAAACGAAAACCACGGTGAATACCCGGATCGTTTGTAGTTAGAACCGTAGTAATCTCCGAAGTAGTAATGGCCATAACTTGGTCGCAAGAACAGATGCCTGGCAAATACACCCAGGTTGATAACCGTCGAAGGTGAGTAGGAGAAACCGCGTTGACTGCGGAGGGCTCTCAGAAAACGGACCGGGGCAAACACCACACCGCGACGCGACACCGAGTAGTCGTAGTAGCCGTCGACGAAGATATACCCGCGAGGGGTCCAAATATAATGGTCGGGCACCCAATCCCAATCTTGATTACCTTTCGACCAAAATCCAGCACGCCATCCGTAACGATTCTGCTGCCAAACCCAACTCCCCGGCAACCAAATATGGTCCGGGGACGGAGCGGCTATATTGGGACCAACTTCGACCGTCGCCGGCGGCTCGGGCAAAAAGTCGACCTCGCTCGCCTCGGCATTGGCCCAGTATCCCGAAATCCATTGAGAGCCTTGCGGGGACTCGCCCCAATAACCAGGTACCCATTGGCGACCTGGCGGCAGGGCGCGCCAGATACCGCTCACCCACAGGAAATCACTCCGTTCGTCGTCCCAACCCCAATAACCAGGGATCCAGGTCACATTGGTGCCCTCGGGCCGTTGGTCCGGTGCAACTTCTTCGATGGCGTCCGGGGGAGTTTCTGCAATTACGATACCCGGCTGTGGATCGAAAGTGATGGTTTCTGCAAATGCCTCGTGTACTGGTCCACGGGTGAGCACTTCCACCCCTTCCTGAACAGGGGGCGCTGGCGTTTGCGCGACGCTGCGGGAATTCAACCCTAGGGTAGCTCCCAAGACTACCATTGTGGTAATCGCGTATGCTCTGGCAATTCTAGGAACGTTCATAATATCTCTCACCTTTGTGAATGTGTTTCTTTCAACTTGTCCGATTTTGCGCTTGGATACGCTCCCACACCTCGGCGCGATGAATTGGCAATTCGCTGTCAGCTTCGAAGCCCAGCTTGACTCTGCCACTATGAACTTCCAGCACCGTGACTTTGAGCAGTTGACCGATTCCGCTGTTCTCGCCGATCACGACTGCTTCTCGGTTTTTCCTCGTCAAAATCAACATGACTATTTCCTTTGTCCTAAGCGATCGATGGGATCGCTTCTGTTGCTAATACTTGGCTGTTCGTTCTCCATCGAGCAGGAACACCTGCACGACATCGCCTGTAGTAAAGGCGTGTACCACCGCCGGGGTGGTGGTTTCAATTTCCGCCGACGCTTCGCGCACTTCCCGGCCCGTGATCCTCTTGATTTCTTTCCACAGCGACTTCGCTGAGGCCTGAAACAATTGCCGATGAAACTCCTGCACCCGCTCAGCTCCTTCCGGGCTTTGTGCCAGCGCCTTTTCGGCTGGCGTCAACACATCGTGCAGCGTGATTACCAGCGTGTCCGCGTTCAAAACCACGGTGACCGAAGTGGGCGCGTGGCCTGTCCGCTCGGTTTGGTGGGCGATAGCCACTTGAGCTACCTGGTCTGCCATTGCTTTTTCGGATTCGTTCATGGGGTTCATCCTTGGTGATAGCTGCGACCGTGTGCTGTCGTTCACCTAGTGGCCAAGGTTTCTGTTGTCTAAGTTGACTTAGACGCTTCCATTAGCGACTTTGGCTCCGCTGTTGATGGAGGTTTCCGCCAATTCGGTAAGTGCCTTATCTGCGGCCCCTTCTTCATCGAGAGTCTTTTGGAGCAAGTCGGCTGCGTCGGTGTGTCCAAGGAGTCGGGCGTATGTCCGCACGCATCCATATCCGGCCATCTCGTAGTGTTCCACTCGCTGGGCTGCACCGATCAGTGCCGCGTCCATGACCGCGTCTTCGGCCTCCTCGGCCATCAATTCTTTGCCCTCGGCCAGCAGACCTTCCATCGCCTTGCATTTCTTCCCTTTGGGGCTGCCACCGAGTTTCTTGAAAATCTTTTCTAGTCGGGCCACATGAGTCTGGGTCTGCTTTAGATGACTCTCGAACGCCTTGGTCAAATTGGGCGCGGAAGCCGCTTTCGCCATTCTGGGCAGCGCCTTTAGCAGTTGGTTCTCCGCACTGTAAAGGTCTTTCAATTCGCCTACGTACAGGTCTTCTAAGGATCCAAGTTTCATGAGAGTTACTTTCTTCAGGTAATTAGATTTTGTTAGCGAACCGTCCGTTGCAAAACGAACAAGCGCGCAAAAAAAGCCGACGTGGCGGAACCCCCTAAGGTATCCCGCCACGTCGGCTTACTCGTTAACTAGCCCTCCAGACTGAACTGGGGTGCTGTTTAGATAGTCATCCGAAAATTTTTCTTCAGAGCCGGTCAGTCTCTCGCGGTATTGTCTCGCAAGTTACTTTCGTTTGCTCTCTACACCTAACTGTAGAGCCTCAGCGTCCGAAAGCAAGCCCCTTTATCGAGAATGTAAGAATTGGTATGATACCGAAGACGAGCAATTAGGTGTTTTCTCCCGTGTTTTGTCGCGTAGAATGGCAAACTGTCAGCGGGAAAAATAAAGTTTAGAATTAAGGGACGACTGCGAGGTAACTATGAAAACCCAAGGAGAAATTGAAGCCGCTATTTGTGAAGGGGTTAGCCGCTTTCAACAAGAATACATGGGCCGGGGGCCGAAGGATATTCATACACACCTGATCGGCGATCTGCTCGTGGTCCGACTCAAAGGGGTCCTCACTGTGGCCGAGCAGCAATTAGTCGAGACTCTCACCGCCGGGAAAGGCCGCGATCTGCTCAAACAGGTACGGGTCCAGTTAATAGAAACGGCCCGACCCGTTCTGGAGGCCATGGTCGAAAAGACGGCCAGTATCCCAGTCGTGAGCCTGCACCACGACATCTCCACGGTCACCGGCGAAGAGGTCATTATTTTCACTCTGGCCAAGTCGCCCGTTTTCCGTGAAACCAGAAAAGGGAGTTAAAAAGCTTTTTAACTCTCCTGCTGCAAACCGCGGAGGATGCAGTCGACGGTGGCTTCGGGTTGGATGTCGACAATCACATCCATGTTGGGGCGATGGGGCGAGGCGCGGCGGCGGTCGATGACCGTGGCGCCGCGGGTGAGCTCGCCGCTGAGCTCCACGTCGCAGACCATGCGTTCGGTGGTGACGAGTTCCGGGTACAAAATCGCAGCGATGGCGACGGCCTCGGGTACCGCGAGGCCTTCGATCCCCAGTCGTTGGTGCGATGCCAAGAACGCCCCGGGCAGAATCGTGCGCAACACACGACCCAGCCGAGTCGAGGCGGCAGGGAGTCGATCCAGGGCGTCGTAGCGGAGCACGACTTTGGAACTGGAGTCCAGCGGTAAGAGGGTCTTGGTGACCGGGGAGAGAAACACGGCCCGGGCGGCTTCGGCATCGCAGTAGATATTGAATTCCGCAGCCGGGGTGACATTGCCGGGGCCCGCGAGAGTGCCGCCGACGATCATCAAATGGCCGATCTGCGAGGCCAGGTCGGGTTCGCGGCGGAAGGCTGCGGCGATGTTGCTCAGCGGTCCACCGGCAACCAGAGTGATTTCTCCCGGTGCGGATTTGATTTCATCGGAGAGCAATTTCACAGCCGAGTGGGGATGGTGTAAATCAGCGACGGGGAACATTGCCCCACAGAGTCCATCCTCGCCCCAGAACTCACGCCCGTCGGTCACCAGCAATTGCTCGGGATCGGCGGCCCCGACGCGGGGCCAGCGGGGGGGATCGAGTTGTTCGATGAGGGCCTGAACATTGCGGGTAGCTTGCTGGGGGTTTACGTTTCCCCCCGTAGCGGTTACCGCCACCAGTTCGATACGCGGATCAAACAGGGCCAAACACAACGCCACCGCGTCGGAAACGCCCGGATCCAAATCGAGAATGACTTTTCTACCCATGCGGCTTCTTGCCAAAAGGTTTTGTGCCTAGTGCTTTGTCAATTTTGAAATTTGGGATTCGAGTCGACACAACTCCTTAATGTCGATTCGGTTGTGTCGACTCAAATCCCAAATCTAGGCGTTGTCAAAGCACTAGGATGCTCGGTCCAATCCTGCCACAATGGAGGAATAAGTTCGGGTGGTACTCTGCCGACCCAAGGTTCCCCATTTTAAGACCTTTGAGACCAAGAAACAACCAGTATGGGCGATTCCTTCGACAATCTGTTAGAGCAGATTTCCTCGGGCCAGGACCTCGCCGAGCAGCAGATGCGGGCCGCCATGAACCGTGTGATGACCGGCGGATGTTCAAGCGAACAGATCCGACGGTTTCTCACGAAATTGGCCGAGAAAGGGGAGACGACCGCCGAACTAGCGGGAGCAGCCGCTGCTATGCGGGCCAACATGACCCCGATTTCCAGTCGACACGAGAAACTGCTCGATACCTGTGGCACGGGCGGGGGTGGGAGCACACTGTTCAATGTCAGCACGACGGCAGCCTTGGTGATCGCCGCCGCCGGGGTTCCGGTGGCGAAGCATGGCAATCGCAGCGTGACTAGCAAGAGCGGCTCGGCGGACGTGTTGGCCGGGCTGGGGGTGAATATCGAGGCGACGGTGAGTCAAGTCGAAAGGTGCCTCAACGAGCTGGGAATCTGTTTCTGTTTCGCCCCACTAATGCACCCTGCCATGAAACATGTCGCGGCGGTGCGTCGTGAGTTGGGGATTCGGACGATTTTCAACTTGCTTGGTCCGCTGGCGAATCCGGCCGGGGCCGCTTTTCAGTTGCTTGGTGTCGGACGCTCCGAAACGCGGCCGCTGATTGCCTCGGCACTCCAATTGCTCGGGACCGAGCGGGCGTATGTGGTCAGTGGCGCGGATGGGTTAGGTGAGATCACTCTGACTGGCACAACCCATGTGACGGAAGTCACTCCCGCAGGATTGAAAGAGTTTAATTGGGAGCCCGAGGACTTTGGTGTGTCACGCGCGGCACTCGATTCGCTTTCAATCTCCTCGCCACAGGAGAGCGTGGCCATCGTGCGGCGTGTACTGGGAGGCGAGCACGGACCTGCCAGAGACATCGTACTGCTCAATGCGGCGGCTGGCTTGTTGGTTGCCGGTCGGTGCGATGAACCCCGACAAGCTGCGGAACTCGCGGCGGAGGCGATTGATAGCGGAGCGGTTGCCAAATTGCTAGAGGAGCTCGCGCGGGTGTCGTATGCGTAAGATAAGGAGATTAAGAGCCTATTCTCCCCCGGGTACATGGGAGAGGGTTCTCAAACCGTCATTCCCGCGCAGAGCTTGCCCCTCGCGGAGGCAGGGGCGGGAATCTAGATTGTGCGAAGAACTGGGTTCCCGCCTGCGCGGGAATGACAATTCAAGTAGGAATGAAAGTAGTATTTAACTCGCAACTCGCAACTCGCAACTCGCAACTCGTAACTCAGGACCCAACATTTGTCTCGTTTGCCCGTGAGCCGCGATATTCGTGGCCAACTTGTGTTCTTGGGGACCGGTACCTCGGTAGGGGTGCCGGCCATCGGGTGTGGATGCGCGGTCTGCACGAGCACCAATCCCCGCAATCATCGGACACGGTGTGGCTTAGTGCTGGGGCTCCCGGGGGGAAATCTGTTGATCGACACCCCGCCCGATTTGCGAACCCAACTCCTACGGGAAAAGATCGGCATCATTCATTCGGTGCTGTACACCCATGAACATGCCGATCACATCTTCGGACTCGATGACTTACGGTTGATGCAATTTTATCTCGGGGGTCCCGTGCCTTTGTACTGTGAAGAGCCGGTCGAATCGCGGATTCGCAAGTCGTTTGATTACGCATTTCAGGATGCGAGCCGGTTGCATCGCGGGGCGGTGCCCCAACTGGTGTTTCACCGAATCGGCTTGGAGCCGATTGAAGTGTTGGGTTGCCCAATTGTGCCGGTCCGGTTACTGCATGGCCCGCACTTTGAGGTACTCGGTTTTCGCTTTGGCAATGTGGCTTACTGCACCGATACCAATGCGATCCCCGCCGAAAGCAGGGAGAAACTGCGGGGTCTCGAGGTGTTGATCCTCGACTGCTTGCGGCGGGAGTCCCACTCGACCCATTTCAGTCTCGACGAAGCCCTGGCGGTGGTTGCAGATTTAGCACCGCGTCGCACGCTGTTGACCCATTTGTGCCATGACCTGGAGCACGAAGCCACCAATGCCTTGTTGCCTGCTGGGGTGGAAGTCGCTTTTGACGGACTTGCGGTGCCGCTGGGGTGAAGGGACGGGGTGGCGAACCGGACCCCCCAACTTACGTTGGGGGCTAGTGATTTAGTTGAGGCCGCGTGGTGTTATCGCGCGGCGGCGATGTTTGCTTGTCCCAAGAGCTCTAGGTAGTCCAAGGCAATTGAAAGGACTTCTTCGTTGTAGGGCTCGGGGGGAAACACAGGACCTTCTTCGTTTTCTATGTCCTGGAACATTTTTTCCTGGTCCTTCTCGGAATTGACTGCCTCACGCTCGGCCAAAAACTTTTCCTTGTTCAAGGTGACGGTCGGCTCTTGTTGGCGGCGGACGATTTCGGCAATCTTTTCCTGCTCTTCGACAAAGAATTCCGTCTTGGCGATGCGGGCTGCTGAACGTCGCTTGACTTCGTCGATAATCCGAGCCGAAGCGCTGCGATAGTTGTCATGGGGTTGCGGAGCGACTTGGTCGAATTTCATCGCGTAATCGAGGTCGGCCTCGCCGATACCTTCCCAATAACTCGTGCGGTAGGGAATCACCACATCGGAAACAACTCCTCGATTCTGGGTGCTGTCGCCGCTGGGGCGGTAGAACTGCTGGATCGTGAGCTTCAACGCTCCCAGATTGGGAGGATTGAGTGGCATGATGAGCCGGCCCAATTCTTCGAGTTGTTGCACGGTTCCTTTACCGTGGGTCGAAGTATCGCCGATGATAATCCCGCGACCATAATCCTGGATGGCACCCGCGAAGATTTCGCTCGCACTCGCGCTAAAGCGGTTGATGATGACAATCAGTGGCCCTGACCAGACCTCGCCGGCTTCTTCGTCGGGGTAGGGTTGCACGCGACCATCGGGGCCTTTGACTTGGACGACCGGTCCCTTGTCAATAAACAGTCCCGTGGCCTCGACCGACTCGGGCAGCGAGCCACCCCCATTGAAGCGGAGGTCCATTACCACCAGGTCGACCTTTTTCTGTTTGAATTCCTCCAGCAGGCGGCGAAGGTCGCGGGTGGTGCTTTTGAAATCGACCTTGCCCTCGCGGCGGCCTTCCATGTCCATGTAAAAGCTGGGCAGGCTGACCACGCCGAGCCGAAACACGCTGCCGTCGGCCTGGCCCTGAAGCATCCAGGGCAACCACGGGCCGACGCGCGTCCACGTGCCGGAGAAGTCGGCGCTCGTGGTGTCCGGGTTTTCCACGTCAGCGAGGCTGGCAACACGCTGGAAGATCTCCGCAATGCGCAGCACCTTGCCGGCCGACTCACG
>CALMBE010000416.1 GCA_937860165.1 uncultured Planctomycetaceae bacterium | reverse complement strand
AGCGCCCTGCGGCTGATCTGCCCAATCCCAACTTTTAGCTGTGACAAAGCACTAGGCGTTGTCAAAGCACTGGGAGGTTGAGTAAACAAACCGATTGATTTGAAAAGCGTTTTCAGTTCACAATTCCCGTAAGTGGATCGTGGTCGCCATGCAGCGGGGCAAAACATCCTCAGGCATCGCCAGGACAATCCACCGAAATCGCAATTCTTCTCGATTCCGCTCTCTGAGCGTCGCCTCCGATGATCCCCAGGGGTATCACTACCCAATTCAGTGGGGTCTATTATCTCATCGCGTCCAAGAGTATATTCCCCATTTCATCAGTTTCCGAACTTAAAATTGCGAAAGGTTTCATCATGCCGACGGTTGCCGAGGAACGTGTCCTGGTCGTTCCCACTTCAGAATTCCACACCCTCGGGCACTTTCAGGGGTTTTCGGACGACCTCGCTACTTACCTGCCGGCCCTGTTGGATAGTCAGCACCTCAGCTACCGCCCGCGCGGCGAAATGGAACAAGATCCCAGTTTTAAGCAATTAATCCCGTACATGCTCTTCCGCTACATCGACCGCCAAGGTGTAGCCCGATTATTTCAATACACCCGCGGCGGTGGCCAGGGTGAGAAACGTCTCCACGCCCGCCGGAGCGTCGGTATCGGAGGTCATATCTCCACCGACGACGCCGAGGCCGGTGCCATGGCCGATGTCTACCGTGTTGGCTTGGAACGTGAGCTTGCCGAGGAAGTGGTGATCGAAACCCCCTACACTGAGCGGTGCGTGGGTCTGATCAACGACGATGAAACGCCAGTCGGCCAAGTCCATTTGGGTGTCGTGCATCTCTTCGATGTGACCGAACCGATGGTCCACCCCCGTGAATCCGAGATTCTCAGCGCGGGCTTCCAGCCGATCGACGAAATTCTAGGAGCACTCGACGATTTCGAATCCTGGTCGCAAATCGTCGTGCGCGCACTTTTCGGCTAAAAACCAAGGCGAGCCGTAAGCGTCAGCGCCCGGAGTTCCAGGGCCAATGACTTTTTCACAATGGCGGGTGCCATGGCCACGGCGGTACTCC
>CALMBE010000415.1 GCA_937860165.1 uncultured Planctomycetaceae bacterium | reverse complement strand
GCCATGGCAGAAACGTCGCTGGCATGGCAGTCCCGCAATTCCGGAAAGCCCCCGGCGACCATGTAGGCATCGCCGATTGTCTTGATTTTTTCGAGGCCATACTTTTCCGCCAAATCGTCAAACGCCGAAAAGATGCGATTGAGATACGCAACCAGTTCCGTGGGGGTCACCTTTTCGGACATCGCCGTGAACCCGACGATATCTGAAAACAGCACTGTGGCCGACTCAAAGTGATCGGCGATGATCGAGTCGTCTTCCTTGAGTCGCTGGGCGATAGACACCGGCAAAATGTTGAGCAGCAGTTTTTCTGATTTGTGCCGTTCCAAGTCGAGCTTTGCCTCAGCCGTGCGCGCGGCTTCGCTGTAGACATACGACATGATGGCCAGGATCGTAAAGGCACTCGTCACATTGGCCATGAGAAACAATTCGCGGACCGTTTCCCCGAGATCAACGTGCGGCTCGACCCAATATTGGACCCGGTAGTAGAAACCCAGAAATGAAAACAAGCAGACGACAAACATCATCACTGGGATTACCATCGTTTTGAAGTTCATCATGAAAGCGAATGCGACGATTACCAACAGGTAATATTGAAATCCATATCCCCAACCCAAGTAGTAAATCGCCAGAAACTGATGCACGACAACTTCGCTGGAACCGATCACGACGGCTGTGAGTACCGCGCCCCATCTGAGGAGAATGGCGATGTTGAAGATCCAAATTAACACGCTGCCGATATTGATCACACTCAAGGGGGTGAAGCCAAGACCGTGGAAGATGAATATCCACGACAAGTGAAGCAAGAACGCCATCGAGTTGGCGATCAACATCGAATAATACGTGCGATAGTCGTACCGGGGAACATTCGCGGGTACGGCGAGACATCGGTCCAGTGGTATCTGGAGTTTTCGCAATGGGGCTTGAAAGAGATTCAACATACGGTTCCAGGGGGGATGTTAAGTGGTTGCCGATAGGATACCACAATGAGGGGCTTGTCGAGAACGTCCTTGGGACTTGCGATTAGTGGCGAAGAGCGCTAAGCCGCGAGCGGCTATTCGAATTTGGTCACCACTCCCGATAAGATCCGTTCGCAGGCGAGTTTGGTCTGGACGAGCAGTGCGCCGTCGTGATTGATTCCCTGGCAAACTCCGGTGACGGTCTGAGCGCCGGTGTCGATTTCGACCTTTCGGTTTGTGAGCAGGCAGCGAGCTTGCCACTCGTTGGGTAGGTGCAGATCACCGGAAGCGAGTACCGCCAAACGGGAAGCGATTCGCTTGAGTAAGAACACCAAGAAATCGACGGGCACGATAGGATGCGGCAGCAAATCGCACAGGGCGATCGCCTTACCCGAAAGTTCCACGGGCGCACTGGCCAGCGAATTGTTTACATTCACACCAATTCCCACCACGACATTCTGGCGACGATGATCGCCCGATTCGACCAAAATGCCGCAGACTTTCTTCCCTTCGAGAAACACATCGTTGGGCCACTTCAAGGCAGCGACTTGCTGGCCCAAGAACTGGTCCACGCCATCGCACACGGCGAGTCCCGTGGTGAGCGCAATCTGGGGCCAACGACCTATCGGCAGCGACACTTGCTGGCAATCGATCAACACGGAGAAGGTGAGTGCCCCCGGGCCGGACCACCACACATTGTTCCCGCGACCCCGCCCGGCGGTTTGCTCCTCGGCCAATACCAGGGTACACGGCTGAGCCGTGTCGTCCGATGCAACAAGCTGCAAGGCCCGCGTATTGGTGGAGTCGATTTGAGCGTGGTAGTCGATCACATCGACGAAAGTCTCTTGCCGGATTCGATCAAAGTCGCGTGGCGAAAACATGGAACTTTACTTTTTCGAGTGCCATAGTGCAGTGGACTGGCACCCACCTTACCATTTTAATGCTTTGTCCCACCGAAAAATAAGGGTGCCATGGCCACGGCGGTACTCCGCTGTGGCCATGCTTGCTCGGCGATTCTGGAGGGGCTGCCGGAACTGCGCACTGCTTGAGCCGGCCTACCAACTAGGGAACACACCATTGCAATCACCCCGGCATGGTACTTCCGCATGCCCACGATGGAGTACCAGCGTGGGCATGGCACCCGGCTACAAATGACTATTTCGACTGTATCCGGTCTACCACCCGTGGTGTTTTTTGTAATGAACCTTGCACGA
>CALMBE010000414.1 GCA_937860165.1 uncultured Planctomycetaceae bacterium | reverse complement strand
CCCGCCACACCAGGCCAATGCAGGATGGACTTCCGTAATCGGCTGCATCGCGGTCAGCATTGCCCGCAAGGGCGACAGGGCGATTGCCAAATCGTTGATTGGCACTCCTAGCCAAGAGACTCCGAATCGTCCACTGGCGAGCATTTCACCTCCAACCAACCACAACACCAAGGCGAGGGAAGTCATGGCCAGGGATTGAAAGGTTTTTTCTCTCCATAATGCGAACGTAGACCCCAGACTGCTCGCCACGGTCGCTGCGGCGAGTGTCACCAGGACTACCCGCAAAACTTGTTCGAATGAAACTCCGCCAAGCAGTGTGAGCAACATGAGCAAGGGGACAGCTGCCAAGATCAAAACAAAAACACCCAGGGAACTGGCGAACAGTTTTCCCATCACCAACTCAGAGTTGGTCATGCGGGTTAAAAGGAGCAAATCGAGGGTGCGGCGATCCTTTTCCTGGGCCACAGCTGCTGTGGTCAGCAGGGCAGCAAAGGCCATGGCTAAAGCCATTTGGAGGGGGGCTAACAACGCGAACACCGCCGATCCGAAGCGGGACAATTCGCCCAGACCCCGCACATTTTGCGAGCCTAACAAGATCAACCAAGTAGTTAACACCAACCCCAAGAGGGCCCCCACGTAGGAAGCCCGAAGTAGATAGAACTTCCAATTGCGAGGTACGGTGGTGATTTCTCGCGCGAAAACCGGTCCAATGAGCAAACTTGATTCCTTCGCGGCAAATAGAAAGAATGGATGGGTTGAAGCAGGAAAGAAGCTAATGGAACCCCGCCGGGCTCAATGCACCAGGAGCCTCCACATTTCCAGGTTTCACTATAGGCAGCGGGGCAAGGGGAGTCGAGGAGGCGGAAAATGGCCGGAAAAAGAGAGTGCCCGGCGGGCTTCGTTCCAAGAAATCTTCCTTAGCAGGAATTCAAAGGATGGTTACCTATTCAAAAGGAATTGTCTAGAATAACCTGGGTGTGCTTGGTGGCCTAGTCTTTCCCCCATTCCATGATCCAATGCGCTCTCGATCGAGAGAGCAATTCACTTCGAGGTAACTTATTTCCATGAATTTCCGCAGTACTCAGCGTGCATTGTTTCTGGCCCTCGCTTTCTGGAGTTTTCTGCTCCAAGTTAATGAGGTTTTTTCCCAAGCCCCGGCAGCACAACCAGCAGTTGACCCAGCAGAATTGGTGCCCGCCGCCGATGCCCAAGGGAATATGCAACCGACGGTCGAAGCCCTGATCGGCACGGCCGTTTCGCTGTCGAATCAAAAATACCCCGAGATTGAGAAGGCGATCCAGCGATTTCGCAATGGGGATGGCGAGGGAACTCTCGAGTATCTCAAGCAAGCGAAAGAGAAATACCCCAAGCTACCGCCGACCTATGTGACGTTGGCGAAATTGCAGGTGATGGCTCAGAATGTCCAAGGGGCCTACAACCTACTCGAATTGCAGGTCGCCGAAGACCCCAGCGACCCCGAGGCCTATTTGCTCTTGGCTGACCAGGCCTTCTCCGCTAACCGTACCGCCGAGGCTGAGGCCCTGTTTGAAAAATCTGGCCCGATGGTCGAGGCATTCACGGCCAACGAGAAACGCAAGCGGGATATGCAGATTCGGGTACTCGCCGGTCGGGCCGCAGTTCTCGAACGTCGTGAAAAGTGGAATGACGCAATCGAGTTGTTAAAGAAATGGGTAGCCATGGACCCGGACAATGCCATGTCGCACGCCCGATTAGGTGTCACGCTCTTCCGATTGGATAAGTCTAAGGAAGCCTTTGATGAATTCACCAAGGCCCGCAAATTGAATAATCAGTTGCCTCATCCCTACGCTTCACTAGGGCAGTTGTTTACTCAAGCCGGCAATATCGACAATGCTCGCAAATCTTTCGAGCGGGCATATAAGGAAGACGGCAAGGACCCCAATACGGTTCGGTCTTACGCCGAGTGGCTTTTGCAGCAAGATGAACTCGACAAAGCCCAGGAGATCTCCGGCGAGCTCCGAAAGTTGACCCCGGATTCGTCCGTGGCAGTCCTGCTGGATGGCGTGGTGGCGTTGATGCGCGATCAAAACGACCAGGCAGAACAAGCATTTATGAAGGTTTTGAGCTTGGATCCGGGCAATGCCCGTGCCAACGATTTGTTGGCATTGCTGTTGATTCAAAGCGATGACAAGGCGGATCAGGCGCGGGCACTTCAATACGCTGATTTGAATACGAAACAGTTCCAGAACAATTCCCAGGCCAACATCACCAAGGCTTACGTGCTCTATAAAATGGGACGAGCTAACGAAGCCCAAGAGCCGCTGCAAATCGGGGCACGCGGACAATTGCAGACCGACTCGGCTTATTTGATCGCGCGTATTATGGCCGACCAAGGTCAGAACGAAAAGGCCCGACAAGCACTCGATCAAGTGCTTAAACAGAAGCAAGGTTTGTTCATTTTTCGCAAGCAGGCCCAGAAGTTGTATGACGAACTGGGCACCAAAGAATAGTCTCTGTTTTTTTGAATGGTGCGGCTTACTGGGTCCTGTAAATTCCCTGCATTGGCGTACCCTGGGTGTCGCGGTGAGCACGGTTTATCCGGTGCGAGCTCAAGCTCACCACTTGCAGGGCATCTGCGGGGAGTTATTCCACTTCGATCAATCGCACGCTGTGGTCTTTTTGACTAAACATGTCCGTCACTTCGACCTCGAGAACGTAAAACCCTTTAGGGAGTGAAACCCCCAGTGGTGCCGACCACAGATGGTTGGTGACTTGGCCAGCAGGCAGGGCCACATGATCTTTGCCTGCAGTAGCTTCGTCGTGTTTTTGAAATTGCTGATATGCGGGATCGACGCCCGGTGTCTGGGTCATGGTTTGCCAATCACCGTGGCCACGAACTTGCATTTTAACGACGGATTTCTTGTTCCCATTGAAGACATTCACCACGATCTTGGCCTGCGCAGATTCAGCCGAGGGAATCAACTCGGGTGCGTGAATGGCCATCTGGTATCCTTCGGGCATCCGGGCCCCCTTGTATCGCAAGCGATAGTCGTGACCCTTGAAGGTCGCCAGGATGTAGCCATTGGGAGCACCGTCTGCCATAGCCGCTTCTGGAAAACCCTGGATATCCCGGGGACCCTTAAACCAGCTTCCCGAACCTGTCGCCGCATTGTGGTGGTGATGCTCCGAGCCATTGGCAGGGGCGTACCCTTCTTCGGCTCCCGAAAAATGATGATGGTTGAAATGAGTGTGGGCGGAAAATGACATCGTGTACGGGTGGCTAGAAAGGATTTCTAACAGCTTGTTGTAACTTGTGGTGCTCGTACGCTTGATTTCGACCCCCAGGGAAACTTCAGGGAGCGGGATATGCACGCAAATGACAACCCGATCATCCAGGGGAACTCGCTCGACATAGTTCTTTACAAACTTGAGTTGCTCGGGGGAAAGCCCCCCTTGATAACCGCCGATGGTCTTACCCTGTGAATCCTTGCGTTCGCGGCCGTTCCAGATGACATTGTCGAGCACCACAAAATGGACTTGACCATATTGAAACGCATAGTTCGGGGGACCATACACTCGCTCGAAAGTCTCATCCGAATACTTGTCGTTGGGAGAATCGTAGTTAATGTCGTGATTTCCCAAGACGTTGTACCAAGGCTTACCAACGAGCGCCTGAACCGCGTTCACCGATTCGAACAACGACAGATCGTCATGCACGATATCTCCTAGAGAAATACCCAAGAGGGCAGGGGAGTCGATGAGCTCCGCGATCACATCGTTGGCATAAAACCGTACTTCTTGGCGCGTGGCGGGTTGGGGGTCCCCCATGACGATCAGAGTAAACTCGTCTGGCTCGGGCGATTCGACAAGTGGAAAATCAATCGTCGCGGGCAGCAAACAGAACGCGGCTATCGTCCCGCGGGCCAACAGGTCTTGTCCCGCGGATTGGGAAAGGTTGAGATACCATTTCCCCATGCCTGGAAGCAGCCAAGGGAGTGCCGCCCCGTAAGCTCTGATTCCCAGCTCGAGCGCCGCATAGACCCTCAAGGGATGCCAGCGCGCCGAGACTATCGTCGGCAAATGCAAGCTTCCCAGACACATACCCAGGGCCGATCACTTTTTCACTTTGGGGTGCCATGCTCACGCTGGTACTCCGG
>CALMBE010000413.1 GCA_937860165.1 uncultured Planctomycetaceae bacterium | reverse complement strand
TTTTCACTCGTTTACCGGGGGTGGCGGTCGCTCAGGCGACCTGACCCCCGGCTAAGGGCTTTCATCCCTCCGGGATTTAAGCGCTCCTTCGGAACACACACGATTGTAAAGTCCGCTACCAATTAAGTTTCCTGATGAACCGTATAATAAGAACACACCCGGCCAAAAAGAGTGCGAGTCAAGATTCTATCGCAAATAATTCTTGATTTCGTCTCCTCATCCAACGAGCGCCTAACACCTCGAATCTCGCAACTTTATGGTGGAATTTGTGCCACCCCTTACGCTATGTTCGAGTGTTACAACCGGCGAGCCGTAAGCCGACCACACAAGTGGGTGCGGTACCCTCGCCTGGAGCATTTACTCCACACTTGAGAGTAGGGAACCACCCATGGCACAAGTTGGCCGCCCTCGGGCGCTGGATGACTCAAAACGGCGTGAAGTCTGCGCACTTGTCTCGGCGGGTATGGACCTCACCGGCGCCGCGCACTACGTAGGTTGTGCTCCGAGTACTATTCGTCGGGAAGCCTTGCGAAATGAGGATTTTTTCGAGCGACTCCGCAACGCCCAATTAATGGCCGAACTCGAACCGCTGCGTGCCCTGCGAGAAAAAGCACGCACCAATTGGCGGGCAGCCGCTTGGTACCTCGAACGGGTGAGTCCCCGCAGATTCGCCAAGAAACCCCTCTCTTTTCAGGACCCGGAAGATTTTGAAGCCCAGGCCGAGATCATTCTCGATTTAATTTCCCAGGAAATACCTGACGAACAAACTGCCCTCCGCATTTACCGCCGGATCAATGCAGTCATGTCACAATCCGCGGCAGAATTACGCGCGTCCGAAAAACCACTCCGCAATCCAAGCCGCCGAAAGTCGACATGAAAATCGCGACAACAATTGCATGGAATTCAATGAATTTTGCACGCTACCGAGTTTCTCGAGATCTGCTTAGGCAAAAGTTTCAAGCTGCCGACCCGCGCACAACCCCGCGAGTTTTCGCTCCGAATATGGGACCCCCTGTTGAAATGCAAAACTCCTCGGGGACAACGTACTACTTCTTCCCAAACAACTCCGGAGCGGGAGTTTCCACCCCGTATCCGGTCGATTGTTCGGTGTCGTCCTCCGATTCAGTCCCGCTCCGGACCAGTTCACGCCCCACCTCAGGCAGGGCGTTGATCCGAAATCGACTTTCGAGGGCCCCGGATTGTTTAGCTTGCTGCAACATCTGCACCACATCCGGATACGTGCCACCCAGATCGACGATGGCACGAATCACTTCTTCCACGTCCGTCGAAACGATTCGTTGCTGCGTGGTTTCGCCAAAGTTGCTCACCTTGATTTGTCCACCACTGAGACCATTGACCAATATTTTTGGTCCCGCATCGAGCACCAGGGGCAATTTGAGTTTGTGTTCTAATCCAAAGAAAACCAACTCGGGGCGATGGCTACTGGTGGCATGGATCATCGGATCTCCGGAGACATCTAACCGGTGGAAGGTGAACTTCCCACTCATATCCTCACCTACCAAGAGCGAATCGTTGGGGGTCATTGCCGTCATCGATCGGAAGGCACCGTACCGTGTTTCAGCACTCTTGACCGAGAGCAATTCCCGCAGCGCTTCATACGCTGCTCCATCGTCCATGGCACTCAATGCCGCGAATGCATGGACGCGAAACGCTGGCTCTTCCCTGGCAACCTGTGCCAGGGGCTCCACTGCCTCAGTGACATCCAGATAGGCGAGGGCTTCGGCCGAGTAAAATCGCACTTCGGGGTCCTCCGATTTTATACCTGCAAGCAAGGCCTCACGAACTTGATCGCCGCCGATGGCCTCCAACCGCAAAGCGGCAGTAGCGGCTGTCACCGGATCGAGTAATTGCTGTTCGAGTAGTTTGAGCCGAGCTTGCTGATCCGCGGGGCTCTCGTTCACGGCGATATTCCGCACGACCCGCATGAAGCGACCAACATTGTCCTTGTACCGCGGATGAATATCCAACTCGATAAATTCGTCGGTCTTGGGTGTGGCCATGCCGCGCTGTTGCCCTTCGACGTAACTGTAGAAGCGATTGTTAACCGCTTTGCCGATCGCTTGACTCAAACGAATGGATTGGCGTTCGCTATTAATGACCAAGCCCAAATTGCGGCTCTTGTTGGTGATGCCACCGCCGAGGACACGCCCTTGCCGCGCCAGTGCCGAGTCTTCTGTCTCGTCTGCGGAAGGATCGACCAGGATCGGGCCGTGGGCCACACCCAGCAAATGCCCCTTACGAAGCTGTTCCCCAAGCACGGCAGTTTCGGTAAGTCGCGTTTCTAACAACGATCCACCGCGGAGGCTCGTGCTATTGCTCCGCGAAGGTGTCCGAACTTCCACATCGAAGCGATCCCCTTCCCGAATCCCAGGACGCAAGAATCCGCGCACCAAGACTAGTGCCGTATTGGGTGAAGCCAGAATTTCGTTCGGACGTTCGATGCCACGACGGTTCATCTCCGAGAGCAGTGCTGCCCGTTGCGGCGAGGGGGGAGGGTCTTCGCCCGTTCCTGACAACCCGGTCACCAGCGCCACGGCTTCTACCTTGACATACGTCAGCCCATAGGGTTGCGTAACACTCCCTACCAGCGGGTTCTCCGCTTCCGTTTCTTCTTCTACCGCAACTTCGGGACTCTGTTGCCGCAAAATGGGACCCATGCAGCCGCCGTAGGCACTTAGTGCGACAATCGTAACCGTTATTCTGACACGCAATCCGAGATCGGACTTCATGCTCGTTATCTCCATAGCATCCAGGGTTTGGATTTCTCGACCTAGGGTTTCCACGCTTAACTCCTTAACCAGGAAAGCAAAGCGCAACTCGACCGAAGGTGACCCAAGAATTTGGGGCCGGAAGCTTACGAAGAGTGACTAAGCTAGTCAATACAGGCCACGCTAGCACTCAGGGTGGGTCGTAACCCCCGGGATGCCAAGGGTGACAGCGGCAGATGCGGTGAATCCCTAGCAGACTCCCACGCCAGGCCCCATGGCGTCTCACGGCACCAATAAAGTACTCGCTACAAGTGGGCTCGAACCGGCAACACCTGCCCAAGAAGGGACTGATAGTCCACTGATAGCACCGCACCGCGGTTACCAGAAGGAAAGTCGTGATCGCCCTCAGTAAGGTCATAGCGATTCGTTACCGGAACTCGAAAGCCTGGCAGCTGCTTTCGAAGCGAGCGATTGAAACGACTTCTGCAACTCTGCAAGTTCGGGCACAGCATTGCTGCGCGGAACAACCACCAGATCCAGTCGCAGCGGCAACTCGGTTCGCTCAAGTCGAAAGGCCTCGCGGAGGAGGCGTTTCCAACGATTGCGAACGACCGCATTCCCGCACTTCCGCGAAACCACGAGTCCCACGCGCGTCGCATCGCACACTCCTCGGGCACAGTAAACAACCAGCCGACTATCGCTCACGATAAGTCGACGTCGAAACACCCGCTCGAACTCCGCCGATTTGAGCAATCGGGCGGACTTGGGGAAGTCATTGACTGCCATTTTCATTGGACTCGATGGTATCTTCGGAAGTCTTAGTGTCGGTGGTACACGGCTCGGACGATTGTACATACTCAGCGATCGAACTTTTTTTCGATGGATTCCGGAGAATTAGGTCCTCGGGAACTGCACGCCCACGTTGAAAAGATCCGACCTTTCGGACCCAACTCCCCCCCAACAGCGTACCTGCCACGAGCAACAAACCCAACAAGACAATTCCCAACAGAGCCATCAAGGCAATTGTTCGGGTTGGTTCGGGAATTCCAGTTCGTGCTGCCAACACGACTAGCGTGGCCGTTAGTGTGCTCACCATCGCAACTCGGCCCGTGGATTGTGTGCATAGTGCTGGAGTGTATCGAGTAGTGTTTGGCGATCCGCCTGACTGAGCTCCTTTGGTACCACGATCATCACTTCGGCGAACAAGTCTCCAGTCTCGCCGTCGGTCTTTTTTACTCCTTGCCCCTTAGCCCGCAACTTGCTGCCACTGGAGGTTCCCGGGGGCACCGTGAGCGTGATCGTTCCATGAGGTGTGGGGACATCGATCTTGGCACCTCCCAAAGCCTCGGCCAAGGTGATCGGAACGCGCACATCGAGCCGATTTCCGTGCCGACGAAAGTGGGGATGCGGAGCCACATCGATTTGAATCAGGATATCCCCCGCCAAGCCACCGCCGCTACTTGGTTCCCCCTTTCCGCGAAGTCGAATTTTTTTCCCCGATTCAATCCCAGCAGGAATCTTGACGCGAATCGACTCGGCCTTTCCGGAGGCACGACGGAGCGAGATCTCAGCTTCGCCGCCGAGGATCGCCGTGGCAAATGGCACAGTGAGCGTATGCTCGATATTCTCTCCCTTCGTGGGCGGGTTCCGTTTGCCGCGTTGCTTGAAGGTCTTGAAGAGATCGGCAAAGCCTCCGCCCGGCGAACCGCCCCCGCCTCCAAAAAGGTCTTCCAGGTTGATATCAAAACCCTGCGGACCACCGCTGCCGGTCCAACTCGCCGAACCGGGCCGAGGACCCGGCCCCCCTCCCACCGACTCATAAGCACTGCCATATCGGTCGTACAATTCTCGCTTTTGTGGATCGTTCAAGACATCGAAGGCTGCCTGCACTTGTTGAAACTTCTGTTTTGCTTGGGTGTCGCTAGGATTCACATCCGGATGGTACTTGCGCGCCATCTGTCGGTACGCCTTTTGGATTTCCTCCGGCGTGGCTTGGCGGCTAATTCCCAAGGTTTCGTAGTGATCGCTGGCCATGTGACTCTAGGAGAGATTGTGCTTAGTAAGTGCCTAACGATTCATTTTACTGATCTTGGCCCCAAAGGACAGACGCGGGATATTGGGCACAAGCGAATTGCAAAGTCAGGAAGAACCGCCAAGCACGCCAAGTGAATAGGAGTTATTTTTGCAGGATTCTCACCAATTCTGAATTTCTTCTTGGCGATCTTGGCGGCGAAAAGCCTGTAGGGTGGGTGAGGCTGAGCCTGCTTGGCTGTTGAGAAAATTCCGCACTTGGACGAAAGAAGCTATTGGTTGGTGCCTCACCCACCTTTTCAACGCAGCGCGATGAAGGTGGGTAAGACCCTCAATATGGCAACATTGTCCAAAGGTCGTCACGCTCAATCTTTGCCGACGTTGGCTCTGTCTTACCCACCCTACGAACTCGATGGCGAAAAGCCTGTAGGGTGGGTGAGGCTGAGCCTGCTTGGCTGTTGAGAAAATTCCGCACTTGGACGAAAGAAGCTATTGGTTGGTGCCTCAC
>CALMBE010000412.1 GCA_937860165.1 uncultured Planctomycetaceae bacterium | reverse complement strand
GATACGAGCGGAGGGCAACCTCCATTTGATCTTCGCCGCTGTCAATGACTTGGCCGTTGTGAACGGCGACATACTTGCCCCGATGGTCGGCAAACAGTTCCGGGCGCAGTCTTAAGAATGCCTGATATTCGGCTTCCCACTTGGAAGTGGGAACAGGGGTCGGCATTAGTTCGGGCGCGGGCAATACAGTTGTGTTGTGCATGGGAGACTCGAAAGCCGATTCGGTTGATCCAACAATATTATACACCGTCCCCACTCACCCCGCCACAATCGCGTCATAACTATCCGGCCGCCGATCGCGGAAAAACTGCCAGGTGTTCCGCACTTCGCGGATCATGTCGAGGTCCATGTCGGCGGTGATGATCGCGTCGCCGGAGCGGTCGGCTTGGGCGATGAATTTCCCACGCGGGTCGCAGAAATAACTTTGACCGTAGAACTCACCGATCCGCCAGGGTTCTTCAAACCCGGGTCGATTGATCGCGCCGACAAAGTATTGATTCGCCACGGCATGGGCCGGTTGTTCGATCTTCCACAGATATTCACTCAAACCCGCAACCGTTGCCGAGGGATTGAACACGATCTCTGCTCCGTTAAGTCCCAAGCAGCGTGCCCCTTCGGGGAAGTGGCGATCATAGCAAATATAAACACCAACCTTGCCGACCTTCGTGTCGAACACCGGGTAACCCATGTTGCCCGGACGGAAATAAAATTTCTCCCAGAAGCCGGGGTTACAATGCGGAATGTGCATCTTGCGAAACTTGCCGAGGTACTCGCCCGAGTTGTCGATCACCGAGGCCGTGTTGTAATAGACGCCGGTAAGGTCTTCCTCATACATCGGCACGACAATGACCATCTTGTGTTTCTTGGCCAACTCTTGCATGAGTTTCGTCGTGGGACCTTCGGGAACCCGCTCGGTAAGCGAATACCACTTGGTATCTTGCTCGGCACAAAAGTAGGGTCCATAGAACAGCTCTTGCATACACACGACCTCGGCCCCCTGGTCGGCGGCCTGGGCCAAGAGGGCGACATGCTTGTCGATCATCGCCTGCTTTACCTTTTCGACCCCGGAAGTTACCGGCTCACACAGCGTTGCTTGAATCAAAGCACCACGAACAATTCTGGGCATGGTAAGGATCCTTGAATAATCGGGAATCGGGTGACGCTAGTGGCATTGAGCACGGTCTCGGGTATGATAATCGGTTATCACGCGACTGGCTACTACTCCCAATCCCTCTCCCGGCTTTCTGGAATTTGCGTTTTACGAGGAAACACCTATGCCTACAGCAACGACTTCTGCCGCTCCCCTGGTTCCTGTACTTCAAGGGTTTGCTTGGCATGTGAGCCCTTCGACGCGATTCGGGGAAGTATTCAATCCTTCCACGGGACAAGTCATCGCACGAGTTCCCCTGTGTGCCGCCGAGGAGACTGCCGCCGTGGTCGAAGCCGCCGCGGCTGCCCTGCCTGCTTGGAGCGAAACCCCCGCCGTGGAACGCGCGCGGATCATGTTTCGCTACCGTGATCTGGTCGCCGCGCATTTCGATGAATTGGCAGCACTCGTGACCCGCGAACACGGCAAGACCCTCCCCGAATCGCGGGCTGAGGTGCAACGTGGGATGGAGATGATCGAATATGCCTGCGGTGTCCCAAGCCTGCTAATGGGTGACACGCTCCCCAACATCGCCGCGAGCGTCGATGCCGAAACAGTTCGTCACCCCGTCGGCGTGTGCGTGGGAATCACCCCTTATAATTTTCCCTTCATGGTCCCACTGTGGATGTTCCCCGTAGCGATTGTCTGCGGCAATACATTCGTGCTGAAACCCTCGGAAAAAGTCCCCCTCAGTTCGGTGCGGTTGGGTGAATTGCTCGTCGAAGCGGGACTTCCTAGCGGTGTCTTCAATATAGTGCATGGTGACAAAACCTGCGTCGACGTGCTGCTCACGCATCCCAAAGTGGCGGCAATTTCGTTCGTGGGTTCAACAGCCATCGCCAAATACATTTACGAAACCGGCACCAAAAATGGCAAGCGCGTGCAGGCCGCTGGGGGTGCGAAGAATCACCTCATCATCATGCCCGACGCCGACCTCGACCAATCGGTCAAGGCCCTCTCGGCATCGGCCTATGGCTGCGCGGGTCAACGGTGCATGGCTGGGAGCGTGGCGGTAGCCGTGGGAAACGTAGCCGATCCGCTGGTCGGAGGCTTGTGCGACCATGCCGGAAATTTTCGCGTGGGACCAACCGATGGAGTTGACAATGTCGACATGGGTCCCGTGATTCGTCGTGAGCACCTCGAGCGCGTCGCCGGTTATCTGGACATCGCCACGAGCGAAGGTGCCCGGGTGGCACTCGATGGTCGCCGCGATTTTGCGGGTGATGGATTCTTACTAGGGCCCAGCGTGCTCGATCAGGTCGAACCTTCGATGCGTGTGGCGCGAGAAGAAATCTTCGGCCCGGTTCTCTCCGTGATTCGTGTGAACGACCTCGAAAGCGCACTCGAAGTAGGCCGCAAGTGTCCCTACGGCAATGGAGCTTCGATTTTCACCAGCAGTGGCTACGCCGCCCGCGAATTCAAGCGGCACTTCAACGCGGGCATGATCGGCGTCAATGTCGGCGTCCCCGCACCGATGGCTTGGTTTCCATTCACTGGGTGGAATCAATCATTCTTTGGAGACTTACACATCCAAGGAACCGAGAGTGTTCACTTCTACACACGGCAAAAAATGACGCTCACTCGCTGGTTTGCGTCCGCCGAAGAATCGCACCACGACCCCGTGTGGAAAACGAAGTAGAAAAAAATACTGAGAGTGTCCGAGAATTGCTGTCTTACATCCGCCAGCTACTAGGCAGTCATCCCCGCATAGGCGGGGATCCAGTTCTCTAGATTCCCGCCTTTGCGGGAATGACGGCAAGATGAATTCCCGGACACCCGCAACTAAATTACTTATACTCCGCGCGGGGCTAAATGACACATTTC
>CALMBE010000411.1 GCA_937860165.1 uncultured Planctomycetaceae bacterium | reverse complement strand
GCGGTGCATCGGGAGCAGCGACGGCCGGCCGCCGAGCGCAACGACATCTGGAGCATGGACTTCGTGGCCGATCAGTTGGCCGACGGTCGCCGGTTCCGAACCTTGACGGTGGTCGACCTCTACACGCGGGAGTGCTTGGCTATTGAGGTCGGCAAGAGTCTGCGTGCCGAGAATGTTGTCCAGGTCATGAACCAGCTGAAGTACAGTCGCGGCCTGCCGCAGCGGATCTACTGCGACAACGGCTCGGAGTTCGTCAGCGGCCAGACCGACCTCTACTCGCTCGGCTGTGTGATGGTGGAAATGCTCACGGGCAAACCCCCGTTCTCGGGAGCCAACTTCGCGCAAGTCTGGGGCCAACATCTCCATGACAAACCCAAGGGCCTCCGCGACCACGGCATCGATTGCCCCGAGTGGCTCGAACAGATCATTATGCAACTGCTGGAAAAAGCCCCCGAGCGCCGCCCCTTCAACGCCCGAGCCGTGCAAGGTTTTATCAAAGACCACCTGCTGGATGAATTCGGCCCCGATCTCTCACACCTCACCGCCGACCTGCCACCCCTGGACGAACCTCCACAGCCCGCAAGCCAGAGTTAACAGCCCGAACTCGCTAGGCCCTGAGTGGCACTAACCATGGGGTTTTTGCCTTTCTATTCGGCCAGCCCCCCTTGGGGTATGATCTGGGTCCTTGTCGCCGGTAGGATTTCCCCCGCCGGATATATTGACATATGTACACCACTGGCCTACAAAGTACGGATACAATCCCCGCGAAAGGAGATGCACTGCCATGCCGGTGCTGCAATTCAAAGGCAAGACGGCGGTAGAAAACTACCACCACACCGTGCCGCACCACCGGCTGGAGTTCGACTCCAAGCTTTCGCTGCTGGGCAAAGGAGAAAAGCCGTCGCTCGATGGGAATTTGATTATCGAGGGAGATAATCTCCTGGCCCTCAAAGCACTCTTGCCTACCCATGCCAGCAAGGTGAAGTGCATCTATATCGATCCGCCCTATAACACGGGTAATGAAAGTTGGGTCTACAACGACAACCTCACGCAGCCGCAGTTCAAGGAATGGATCGGCCGCGGCTCACGCCCGAGCGGGTCGGACAAGAGAATTAGATCGTCTTCGCGGGAGGCTATCAGAATATGACTGCACCAAAAAAGTACTCGAATGACACGACCTCTATCTGGCTCGGAAATTGCCTTGATGTGGTCAAGGACTTGCCGGACAGTTGCATCGATTTGGTGTTTGCCGATCCTCCTTACAATATTGGAAAGCAATTTGTCGACTTCAAGGACTTTTGGCCATCGGATTCCGAATATGCCAATTGGTGCCATAGCTGGCTCGATCTATGCATCCGCAAGCTGAAACCGACTGGCAGTCTATACGTGATGACGAGTACTCAGGCGATGCCATACCTGGATTTGTGGCTTCGGGAACGCATCACTATTCTTTCACGCATTACGTGGCACTACGACAGCTCGGGAGTCCAAGCAAAGAAGTATTTCGGTTCGCTGTACGAACCGATTCTTTTCTGCGTGAAAGATCCGAAATCCTATACCTTTAACACCTCAGATATTGAGGTCGTGGCACGGACTGGTGCAGTCCGCAAGCTTATCGACTATCGCAAAGAAACACCGACGCCATACAAGACCACCAAAGTGCCAGGAAATGTTTGGTATCTCCCACGTGTGCGTTACCGTATGCCAGAGTACGAGGAGCATCCCACTCAAAAACCTGAGGCCCTTTTGGAGCGGATTATCAAGGCCAGCAGCAGTGTTGGCGATGTTGTACTCGATCCTTTCGCTGGAACATTTACAACGTGTGCAGTGGCTCAACGCTTCGGCCGACGATCCATCGGAATTGAGATGCAACCGGACTACTTCAAGATTGGGCTGCGTCGCCTAGGTATTGCGGAGGAATTCAATGGTGAGGTTTTGAAGCCTCTGGAAAAAACTTACGTTCGAAAAAACGGGGCAGCCCCGCTAACTCCGGCCAGTAAGCAATTCGGACTTTTCGATGGCTAAATTTACTGTCATACATCACGCCTTTACTCCCACGATTCTGGG
The DNA here is from genome assembly GCA_937860165.1 of uncultured Planctomycetaceae bacterium. Lineage (GTDB taxonomy): Bacteria > Planctomycetota > Planctomycetia > Pirellulales > Lacipirellulaceae > Bythopirellula. The sequence continues at coordinate 2,638 of CALMBE010000411.1, read as the reverse complement.
AGTGCTCACCTCCCATTTCGGCGAGTATGCTCAAGAGGTGTTGGAGTCTTGCCCGATACTTGGCTACATCAATTCGAAAACGAAAGCAGCGAATCGCGGCTCGAAGGCACGAGGAGCGTTTGCTAATCATTACGCACTTTATGTCGTTGTCGAAGACTACATTAAGCAGGGATTTTTAGAAGGCACGGCGAAAACGCCCTACTCCAAATATGAAGGTGCACGGTTCTCAGACTTATTCAAGAGGCAACGTGAGCTTCCCTTTGGTGCCAGACTCCAAAATCATGCTCTGAATGGCCGGCTAAATGATGAGTTTAGGAAATTCTACCCGACAGTGAATCAACCACCAATTGTTCGGGACGTTTCAACGCGGCGATATTGGGTCCAGGAAGACCTTCTCAAAGCCACAATACGACAGAAGGACGGTTCGAATCGGTCGTATAATATTGCTCCAGCCATCATCGACATCATTGACGCCTACGTGGCCACGAAACGGGCTGCATTTGCGGCGTTCTTGGAGGCGTGCCGGAAGATTGCAGAGCTAGGCAGCAAAAATCCCGAAGAGGCAACTCAGTTCGTAGTTGAGCAACTTCAACCGAATGTCGATGCCCGTGTTTTTGAAATTGTGAGTTATGCCGTTTTGAAAGCGAAGTACGGCAAGGAGACTGTTTGGATTGGCGAAACTAAGGATACCGTAACAGAAGAAATGCTCATTCTGTATAAGACGGGTCGAACCAATGCAAATGATGGCGGGATCGACTTTGTTATGCGACCTCTTGGCCGATTTTTCCAAGTCACCGAATCGGTTGACATGACAAAGTACTTTTTGGACATCGACAAAGTTCAGCGGTTCCCCATCACGTTTGTCGTAAAGTCCAGTGACAGTCTAGATCAAATCTCTGATGCCATTCGAGCTCAAGCGGTAGCAAAATATAAGATCGAGACGGTAGTCGAATCCTACATGGAGGCTGTTGAGGAAATTGTGAATGTGGACGCATTAGTGACGGCCTTTCGAGCCGTAATCGAATCCGGCAAGCTCCAGGAGGTGATGGATGAGATTGTTAAGCAAAGCAAAGTCGAATTTAACTTTGGTGACGAAGACGCTCCACTCGAAGAGTGACAAATGGCATAAGGTATTTTCGACCTATAAGACATGTCCGGCAAATAGGGAGTTCGTAGTAGCCACCTAACACACACAAATGGACCGATACGCCGATGATTGGTAACCAAGCTTTGAATTACTTGTCTCCTCGCGAAATCACAGCACATTATCTGAACTTTTCGGTGATGACCGATATCGAACGACGCGCCGTGGAACGAGTTCAACGAGCTCGAGTTAAAGCCCCCGAGGAAGTGATCCTTTCATTCGTTCGTTGCAGTGGTCCAGAATCTATCCTTGCTACAAAGCTTTGCGATATTCGAGCCATCGCTAACGCTTTTTGAAGTACTTCCCCCCATGACCAACTTCATCGAATCCCTCGCCAGTGCCCTGTTCATGCCGTGGATTGTGGCGGCGCTGTTTCTTACCGGCATCTTTCTCACGATTCGGCTGCGGGCCGTGCAGTTTGTGCGATTTCCCGAGGCCGTGCGGACGATGCTCGCCACCCATGCCTCGGGGCAGCAGGGGGCGCTGGTACCCTTTCAGGCGTTCATGACCGCGCTCGCCGGGTCGATTGGCGTGGGGAACATTGCTGGTGTGGCGACGGCGATTGTCTCCGGCGGGCCGGGGGCACTCTTTTGGATTTGGTGTTATGGCCTGGTGGCGATGGCGATTAAATTTGCCGAGGCCACCTTGGGAACTCACTTTCGTGAGGTCACCCGTACTGGGGTTCTCTCGGGACCGATGTATACTGTGCGCGGCCTCCAGTGACATTTTCGGACGACGGCGTAACTGATTGCCGCATCATGGCTTATGAAAAGTTGTGACTCGGCGAAATGTGTCATTTAGCCCCGCGCGGAGTATATTACCTCCGCGATGGGTTGCATCTTCCCCGGCTGGCCTGGGTGTTTGCACTTATCGGCGGCGTGGCGAATCTTTTTACCACGCCGTTCACCCAGCCCAACTCGATTGCCAGTGTCATCACGAGCGAGTTTCCGGCGATTCCCGCCTGGGGGGTCGGCGTGTTCCTGGCAATAATCTCTTGGCTGGTAATCGTCGACGTGCTGTGGTGGTTTCGTAATCGGGTGGGTCCCGAGAATTTTGCCGTTCAGGGATACAAGCGCGAGAAGATGTACCCCGATTTTGTCGTCCAGCAAACTTCCGACGGACGAAAATTTCATCATGTGCTTGTTTTGGAGAGCAAAGGGGAACATCTCGAAGGAAACCCTGACACCACCTACAAGCGAAACGTGGCTGAGTATTTTACCAAGACGGGTCATCGCGTCAGTTGGCAGAAACTGGGCGCGGATTTTAAGGATCACGTATTCCGCTTTCAAATTCTCGATCAAGCCCAAGACCATGGTCGGGATTGGAGTGATGCCCTGAGTGAGATATTAAACGCCAGTGATTGAGTGGATAACCCGTCGGCTGCCCCCAGGAGGACTGCAAAGTGTGTTTATTGTAGTAGGCACACTCCGTGTGCCGTCACGGTCCTGCCAAAACGGCGTGCTTTTCACAAGTGCTGCTACGGCACACGGAGTG
>CALMBE010000410.1 GCA_937860165.1 uncultured Planctomycetaceae bacterium | reverse complement strand
TCCCAGAACCACGACCCACTCGGGATCAATGCGGGGTTCGTACCCTGGGAGTTGGCCGCTGATTAGGCTAGCCCGCTCCCGATAGCGATGGTGGATCACCCCACAAGCGGTGACCAACAAGCGGGGGTCTTCATGCACAACATCGGTCGCATCGAAACCATCGGGGTACTCTTGGGCAATCAGCTCGGTGCTCAAATCACCGGCCACGAAACGCGGGTGATTGATCAGTGCCGCGAGGAAGCCGAGGTTGTTGGTCACTCCGCGGATGGTAAATTCATTGAGCGCTTTGCGCATGAGATCGATGGCCTGCTGGCGGTTTTCTCCATGCGTGATTAGCTTCGCAATCATCGGATCGTAATGAATCGAAACTTCGCCCCCTTCGTACACTCCCGTATCCACCCGGACATGCACAGATTCCTCAGGAGGAGAGTAACGCACCAGCCGACCGACGGAGGGCAAAAACTTGCGATAGGGATCCTCGGCGTAAACGCGGCCTTCGATGGCCCAGCCGGTTGTTTTGACTTCTGACTGCGTGAGCGGCAGCGGCTCCCCGGCTGCGATCCGGATCATTTGTTCCACGAGATCGAGCCCCGTGACAAATTCGGTAACGGGGTGCTCCACCTGGAGTCGGGTATTCATTTCCAGGAAATAGAAATTGCGCTGCTGGTCGACGATAAACTCGACCGTACCCGCCGAATGGTAACTCACCGCCCGGGCAAGGGCGACGGCTTGTTCTCCCATCTGAACGCGAGTTCGATCATCGAGAAACGGCGAAGGGGCTTCTTCGATGATCTTTTGATGTCGCCGCTGGAGGGAACACTCGCGCTCCCCCAGATAAATAATGTTGCCAAAATGGTCGCCGAGGACTTGAATTTCGATGTGTCGCGGATCGACAATAAACTTCTCCATGAACACCCGCGCATCGCCAAAACTGGAGCGGGCTTCGTTGGTGGCTCGCTCGAAGGCCTCGCGGCACTCGGCATCGTCGAAGGCGACTCGCATCCCTTTGCCACCACCTCCTGCACTGGCTTTGATCATGACCGGGTAGCCCAGACTCCGTGCAACTTCGACTGCCCGCGAGGCACCGCTGATCACCTCGGTGGAGCCGGGAACCGTGCTGACCCCAGCCGCAATAGCCAACTCCTTCGACTTGATCTTATCGCCCATGCAGGTAATCGCATGGACACTGGGGCCGATGAAACCGATGCCGGCTTGGTGTAGCCGCCGCGCGAACTCGGCGTTTTCCGAGAGAAAACCATAGCCCGGGTGAACCGCATCGCTACCAGTGGCCTGGCAGGCTTCCAGAATGCGATCGACAAGCAAGTAACTTTGTGTCGAGGGAGGCGGTCCGATGCAGACTTTCTCGTCGGCCTGCAACACATGCAGGGCATCCTTATCGGCCTCGGAGTAGACGGCCACCGTGGCAATACCCAACTTGCGTGCCGACTTGATAATGCGACAGGCGATCTCACCGCGATTGGCAATCAATATTTTTTGGAACACGGTGGGCACCTCCTGGTGTGGGACTGTGGATTTCGTTTCCCAGTTCTACAGTGTGAGGGTTGAGGATGTAGGGGGAAGGGGGGAGGGTAAGAGCCAGCCGAAGTCGATAACCTTTTTCAGCTGGCAAGCGATTTTTCCTTCTATATTCCCCTTCTCCCTCCAACCTTTATCCTCCTCCCTCCCTCTCTCTCTCACAACGGGATATTGCCATGCTTGCGCCAGGGATTTTCCAGTTTTTTATTGCGGAGCATTGCCAATGATCGGCAGATTCGTTGGCGTGTGGCGGAGGGCATGATGACGTCATCGATATACCCCCTGCGACCCGCGACGAATGGATTGGCAAACTGCTCTCGATATTCTTCCGTCAACTCTGTAATTCGCTCGGCATCGTCCCGCTCCTTGCGAAAAATGATTTCCACCGCCCCCTTGGGACCCATCACAGCGATCTCTGCCGTCGGCCAAGCGAGATTCACATCGCCCCGGAGATGCTTCGAGGCCATCACGTCGTAGGCGCCGCCATACGCCT
>CALMBE010000409.1 GCA_937860165.1 uncultured Planctomycetaceae bacterium | reverse complement strand
TTTCAATCTCAATGCGGCCCGCAGTTCCTAGGATATTCACTCGTTGATACGGCACCAATTGTGTCGAACAAGTGAAGGCCGCCGTGCCACTGCCGAAATCCAGGAGTGCCGAAGCCAAACGGTCGGTGCCGAAGTTTGGGTCTTGGTCGAGCCAAGCACACACCCGTTGGGGCTCGCTATCGAAGATCCATCTCGAGAGGGAAATGCAATAACAACCAATGTCCATGAGCCCCCCGCCCCCCAGGTCAGCCTTGTTTCGAATGTTTGCCGGGTCGACATTGCAGTATGAAAAAGCCGCCTGAATGGCGCGCACGGATCCGATTGCCCCTTCATCGATCAATTGCTTGGTTCGTTGCCATTGGGGATGATGGCGATACATGAAAGCCTCCATCACCTTGAGCTTCGGAAAGCAGGCCGCTGCCGTGAGCAGGTTTTCGCCTTCGCTCGCGGTCAGCCCGATAGGTTTTTCGCACAACACATGCTTCCCCGCTTCGAGCGCTCGGATTGACCACGGGACGTGCAAATGATTGGGAAGCGGAATATAAACGGCATCGATGTGCGGATCGTTCAAGAGGGCTTCATAACTGCCATAGGCTTGGGGAATTCCCAAGGCCTGAGCTACAGCCTGGGCGGCTGGGAGTTCCCGTGAGGCGACGGCCGCCACTTCGCAATTTGCCGCCCGCTGCAGGGCAGGAATCACCTTCTGGGTGCCAATCTTGGCAGTGCTCAGGACTCCCCAACGGACGCGATTCATGGCGGTACTCAGTAAAGTGAATAGGTGCTGAAATCAACTGCCAAATGGATTATGCTGATGGTTCGCTGAATTGGAGTTTACCACCATCGACGAAGAAAAAGAACGCGGATGAACACAGAGCAAACAGATTTGTGCGGAAATGCCCTGGCCACCCAGCTACTGAATGTGGCTGCCTACAAGTTTGTACTGCTAACGCAACTCGTCTCACGACGTGACAACTGGCGTGTACTGGCGAAGTCTTTGGAAATTCGTGGAACGTGCTGTTGAGCCAGGAAGGTATCAACCTGTTTATTGCGGGAGAACCGACCGCCGTTCGGGCTTTTTTGGCGGCACTCGAAGATGATTCCGAGATCGGCCCGTTGGATCTCAAAGAAAGTTATAGTGACGAGCAACCGTTCAATCGAATGCTGGTGAAAATCAAGAAGGAGATCATCGCCTTTGGTGTTCCGGGGATTGACCCGGTCACTTCTCGGACAGCCAAGATTTCACCCCGGGAATTGAAAGCGTGGCTCGATGAGGGTCGCCCCTGTGTGCTGCTCGATGTGCGAAATGACTACGAAGTAGAATTGGGGACGTTTGAAAACGCCGTGCCGATAGGTGTCGCTCATTTCCGCGATTTCCCCGCTGCCGTGGACAGGCTGGCACCGGAAAAGAAACAACAGCCGGTGGTGATGTTTTGCACCGGTGGGATTCGCTGCGAAAAGGCGGGCCCCTTCATGGAGCAGGCGGGGTTTCAACACGTTTTGCAGCTCGATGGGGGAATCCTCAAGTATTTTGAGGAGTGCGGCGGGGACCATTATCGAGGCGAATGTTTTGTTTTTGACAAACGGGTGGGTCTCGACGCCGACTTACGAGAAACGGAAACCGAAATGTGCTTCGTCTGTCAGCACTTGCTCTCGGCGGAAGACCAACAGTCGCCGGATTATGTGGTGGGGGAGCGGTGTCCGTTTTGCAATTAAAGGATTAGCTAGAGCGAATCGTCAGACAACTTCTGCCACTATTTACAGAATCAAGAATGTTCCGAAGCGACAATTATTACCCGCGAGTGTTCTGGTAAACATATCGAGGGATCGAGCAGATGAATCACGCCGTTCTCCACGACTCCAGCCACGGCTACTGGATGGCTGAGCTGCGCAAGGTGTGATTCGACAGCCACCGCGGCAGAATCGAACTGTAAATCGAGAGGCATCAATTCTGGCTCGGAAGCAATCTGAATATCTTGATCGCGGCGCTCGGGGCTTCGTTCGTCTCGTGGATATGCTACCATTTGGAGGTCCCTTGTCTAATAAGCTGTGATTACAAATATAGGAATGACTTCCAATTCCCCGAAAACGTCCGCACCAACTCTGCAATCTCGATCATATCGCCAAATTATCCAGATGCGACGGCCGGAAGGTGTTTCTGCGTACATTTGAAAGGAATCATCTTTGCGTTTTTGCAAGCGATAAACACGACTGAATGCAGACTCAACGTCCTCCGGAGTCAGTCCATGGGAATCGATTTTCTCCAAGTTCCATTCGATCCACTTGAACTTCCTCACTAACAGGCCCTCCCCCCCCAGCATAGTCTTCTTCCGGCAATCCGGCAAGAATTGGATCGAATCGAGCGCCAGATTGCTGCTGCCAGATTGGCACCGATTGGGTAAACTTGCCGACTCTATTCCCCCGTTGGCAGGAGTCACTATGAGCCAGGTTACCCCAGAGCCCCGTCTATTTCTCGGTCATCCCACGGGACTTTTTGTCCTGTTCTTCGCCGAGATGTGGGAACGGTTTTCCTATTACGGCATGCGGGCACTCTTGCTGCTCTACATGCTCAAGGGTTTCTTGAATTACGACGACCAACGGGCCTACGCCGTTTACGGTGCCTATACTTCGCTCGTCTATATGACTCCCTTTTTTGGGGGATTGCTGGCGGACCGGTTTCTTGGCCCGCGAATTGCCGTGATTATCGGCGGCCTACTGATGGCGGCGGGGCATTTGGTGATGACCCAGGAAAACACGATGTTGTTTTATCTGGCCTTAGCACTCTTGATTACGGGAAACGGTTTCTTCAAGCCGAATATCTCCACTATGGTGGGCCAGCTTTACCCCGCGGGTAGCACCAAACGCGATAGTGGTTTCACTCTATTCTACATGGGAGTCAATCTGGGGGCCTCGCTGAGCCCGCTTCTCTGTGGATATATCGGTGAAACCTACGGGTGGCACAAAGGTTTTGGGCTAGCCACCATCGGAATGTTAGTCGGCTTGGCAATCTTTGTGATGCCGACGCTGGTCACGCAACTGCTGATTGGGACCGGTGCGATAGGGACAGCACTCTCGCTGTTCTACTTTGTTCCCGATAATCTGACGGCAAAAGTCGTTAATGCCTTTGTGGCCCTCTCGCTGGTAATCGCTGGGGGAATTTCCGTGCGGGCCTTGGGCCTGGGTGGGATACCCGACAAGGTGGGACGACCTCCCATTGGAAGACCAAGGTTTCTACTGCCCATCTTGGGTGGCATCTTGATTTGCATTCCCTTATTGGCATTGTTCGTTTCCGATTTTTCGATCCTCCGCGCAAGTGGCGAGCCGGTTCGCTTGGTCGCCGCGGAAACAATCGCCTCAATCAAAAATTTCGGTGGCCTCTTGGGAGAAGTCGGCAGCATCTTCCTGACGGAAATCAGCAAGCCCGCCGGGATCTTGTTGGCTGTTACGGGTATTCTGGCTTTTGGCTATCTCATCTTTGAGACATTTCGGCTCGACAAGATCGCACGGCAACGGATGTTTGTTGTGTTGGTTTTGACTTTCTTCTCGATGCTCTTCTGGGCCTTCTTCGAGCAGGCGGGGAGCAGCGTCAACAATTTTACAGATCGCAATGTCGACCGAGTCGCCGAGTCGCGGACCGTGACAGCCGAGGACGTCGGCACCACGATAAAAATCCAGCCCACGCAAGAGCAACTCGGTTACACCAACGGCGAAACCGTATTCACTCTTTCGCAACTCGACAAACTGCGAAAAGCGAATCAACCCGACCAGACAATCGACTGGGTGGTTGTCGAGGACAACCTGGGAATGGGCCTCGCCGAACGCGACAACGAATTGGCAGCCAGCACGTTTCAAGCCGCTAACCCGGTTTATATTTTGACGTTTGGTCTGTTGTTTACCGCGCTTTGGTCGTGGCTGGCGAATCGTGGCCAGGAACCGACGACCCCTTATAAATTCGCTTTGGGACTGGTGCAACTGGGGCTGGGGTTTGCCGCCTTTTGGATGGGAACCGTCAATGCCGACTCCCGCGGCATGGTGGGAGTTTCCTGGCTCTTGATCGGTTACATGTTTCAAACCACCGGTGAGTTGTGCCTGTCGCCGGTGGGATTGTCGATGGTCACGCGTCTTTCACCCAAGGTCTTGGTGAGCACCGTCATGGGGGCCTGGTTCTTGGCAACCGCTTTTTCTCAATACTTGGCCGCCATCATTTCGCAATTCACCGGAGTGGAACATGGGGAAGGTACGGAAAAAGTGATTCCCCCGCCGATTGAAACCGTGAACGTCTACGGCGATGTGTTTCGGAACATCGCCCTGGCCGCCATCGTGTCGGGTGTTATCTGCCTGGCCTTGGCACCTCTATTACAAAAGTGGATGCACGAGAATGAACAAGAAACTCAGTGAGTAGCTCCCAGGGTTCGCCGTTACCTGGCTGATACCGGCATTCCGCACCAAAGGGTCCTCACCAGGGCTCCATTCGGCCTGGAATTCATTCTTGCGTACAGGACCAATTGGTGTAGGATGAGGGGAAGTCGTGACGGGCGATCCTGCCGAGCGGGTTTGCTTAGCACGGCCACTAGCAGTTGATGCTGGTTGATACGCGTGAAGTTTCGGCAGCCCCCTAAGCCATCGATCCTGAATTCACCACACTTTTCTTGATCACAACACATTCCTGTTCTTCACAACACTTTTGCTGGCGAATCTGCCGAATAGCTTTTCCCAAGAATCATCTGGCCCTGGCCAGTTAATCGTTAC
>CALMBE010000408.1 GCA_937860165.1 uncultured Planctomycetaceae bacterium | reverse complement strand
GGTCCCGTTTTCTTTCCGGCGAGCGCTGTTCGTCGACCGCCGGCAACCCGACCGTTGAGTCCGCTGGTGCGAGCGCGCGTCGTTGCCGCGGCGATCTTCTGCGTCGCCTGCTCCGGCGCCATTGCGGCCGATACCGAGACGGGGCCGGAGGCGTTTCGCGTTGACATCGCGGCGCCCGCGCCGCTCGATCGGCCGCGCGCCGGCACCTGCGACCCCTACGTGGGCGACACCGCGTGCACGCGCAGCCTGCCGCTGTTGAGCGTGGGCCACATCCTGTTGCTTGACGATAAAGGGCCGGGTAGCTTCCACGGGTACATGGCTATCGCGGAGATTCACTTGCGTCAGGGCAGCCTGCCAAACCCGTAAGACGGCTTCGACCCGCAATTGGGCAATGCGTGATTTTTCGTTCGCAGAGTTGAACAATATCTCCGGCTGTGGAAACTGACTTTCCGTCGCCTGGGGCACGACGGGGGAACGATCGAGTAGCGATTTTCGGGAAGCTTCTAGCCGCTCGCGAAACCCCGGGGGAAAGTAAACTGCCAATTGCACATGGTTCTGCTCGACGGCCAGCCGCGCGGCAGCAAGTGCATCCTCGGGCTTAGCATTCTCCACGGGTGCCAGGAACTCGGGTTCAACAAGCTGCAAGGCCTGCTGTTCATCGGTGTTCTGAAACCAATTGGATGCAAAGCGGTCTTTCTGAACCAGAGGCGGCAACCACTCACTTGCTTGCAGTTCCTCGAACCCCAGGACCAATACTTGCGAGGCATTGTTGCGCAAGAATTGCGAAAGCTGAAAAAAGCTCATCCCCAGTAAGGGGTACAATAACAACGGCAACACGGCGATTAGAAACAGCGTCCGCCGATCACGGAATTGATCCCGCATCTCTCGGCTATAGACAAGTTGGACGTTGCGAAAATTCATGGGTCGGCTATACCGCTAGCAATCGCTTGCCAGGGCTTCCTGTTGTCGGATCAAACTAAAAAATACATCTTCCAGATCGGCACCGTCGTGCTGCGTTTGCAGTTCGTTCACCGTGCCTTCGGCCAAAATCTTGCCCCGGTGCATGATGGCTACGCGATCGCAGAGCCGTTCGGCTTCGCGCATGATATGGGTGGAGAAGACGATACACTTTCCTTGGTCGCGGAGCTCTGCCACGGTGTCCAAGAGCGCCCGCGCCACAAGCACATCCAGGCCACTGGTGGCTTCGTCGAAAATCAGCACCGGAGGGTCATGCACAATCGCCCGGGCGATCGATACTTTTTGCTTCATCCCGGTCGACATTTTAGCCCCTAACAAATCGCGTATGTTTTGCATTTGCAGACGGGTGAACAGTTCTTCCATGCGGCTATGCAACGCCTCTTCATTCATGCCGTACAAACGACCAAAGTATTCCACCATTTCCCAGGCAGTCATGCGGTCGTAGACCGCCGTGTTGGCGGACATGAAGCCGATATGATGTCGCACGAGCGAGGGTTGCCGGACGCAATCAAAGCCATTGACGCTGGCAGTCCCACTGGTCGGTTGTAGCACGGTGCTGAGAATGCGAAGCACCGTAGTTTTACCAGCTCCATTGGGCCCTAGCAGTCCATAGACTTCTCCCGCCTGCGCAGTGAAACTCAACCCATCGAGCGCCACGAAGTCGCCACGCCGCAGATCGGTGTACGTCTTGGTCAGCGAGCTCACTTCGATAACGGAACTTTGCAACATGCGAATCCGACGGAGGAGATATCCTCATATAGCCGCGACCGGTGGTCGCGGAATAGACTGCCACTGAACCTGAAATAGGGTCCCTGCTTGAAGGATACCAAGCAAAGCGCCAACTGCGAAGAAACTTCTGGCGAGGGATCAGTTGAGCACCGGCAACGTGTGCTGGTTGTGGCGACTTTGCGGGACAAGTGTGCCGATTTCCTGGTCGATCAACTCATAAAAGACATTCCGTTGCCGCGGCACGTAACCCAGTTCCTCGATCGCCGAGCGAATTTGTTCCAAGGTTAGTTGATGCACTGTCCCCGCTTCAGCAACTACATTCTCTTCGATCATCAGGCTCCCCATGTCATTCGCTCCGTAGAGCATTGCCAGCTGGCCGATTTTGAGTCCCTGGGTTACCCAACTCGATTGCAGATTCTGAAAATTGTCGAGATACAAGCGTGCCACAGCATTGGTCCTTAAATACTCGAATGAACCAGCCGGTGCTGTATCGGACATCTCGGTATGGTCGGGTTGAAATGTCCAGCAAATGAAAGCCGTGAATCCGCGGGTCTCGTCCTGCAATTGGCGGAGGCGCTCCAAATGTTCGATCCGCTCGGCAAGTGTTTCCACATGGCCAAACATCATGGTCGCCGTACTGCGGCCTCCCAGTTCATGCCAGACACGATTTACGTTCAACCAATCGTCGCTGAGCACCTTGCCCCGGGTAATCGCGTGGCGGACTCGATCAACTAAAATCTCGGCACCGCCGCCAGGCAGGCTTCCTAAACCTGCAGCCTGCAATCGCAACAACACTTCGCGCAAGGTCACTTTTGAAACCTTGGTGAAGTGGTGAATCTCGGGGGGACTGAAGCCATGGATATTCACTTGGGGGAAGTGTTGTTTGATATCGCGCAGGAGTTCTTCGTACCATTCCAGTTTGAAGTCGGGATGCAGGCCACCCTGCATCAAAATCTGTTCGCCACCGATATCAACGGTTTCTTGAACCTTGGCGAGCAATTCCTGGCGGTCGAGCACATAGCCTTCGGACGACTTAGGAGTTCGATAGAACGCGCAAAAATCGCAGACCGCCGTGCAGATGTTGGTGTAGTTGATGTTGCGGTCGATGTTGTACGTCCGATAGTTTTTCGGATGGAGGCGTCGAGTGACTTCATCGGCAGCGCGACCCAAGGCAGCCAGATCGTGCGACTGGAGCAACTGGAGCCCCTCGTCGGCAGTCAATCGCTCGCCGGCAACAGCTTGATCGAGGAGGTAGGATACCGAGACATCGGAAATCATGATTGGCAACTCACAGATAGGGGTAGACGAAGGTCCGTAGCAAAACCGCCTGCTACCGATTTGGCAAAAAACAATTCCAGCCCACGCTGCTCACGTTCACCGAAGGTAAAGTGCAGATTCTTGGTCAAATACTCCACCACCAACGCTTCCGGCAACTGCATTTGAACCGACTGCTCACGAGCGATTTGGTGTAGCTGGGCACAACCACGATTGCGGGCGGATTCCAGGGCGAAAACCACTTCGGTGGTTTCGACCCCTGGTCGAGCTACCCAAGTGGCAAACACGAATGGCAACTCTGCCGCCCGACACCAGCGATCCCCCAGGTCCCACACATCGCAATACTCGCTATGCTCGGAACGAATCGCGCGGTCGCCAATCACCAACACGGCATCAGCGGTTGACTCAGCAGGCTCGACACCCAGCGGAAGCTCCGTGAGAAGAGGTCGCACGGCGTGCAATTCCCACAGCAAAACCTGCGAAAGCATCGCACTGGTGCGCGATCCCGCGTCGAGTGCCAGGGTTTTCACTTCGCTAGGACGAACGCGAAACAACAACTTCACGCTCAGCACCGGACCACGACACGCAATGCAGGCATCCGATACGACTGTCCAGTCGCGATGGCTAAGCAATTCGGCAGACGGAACCAGAGCGATGTCCAATTCCTCGTGGGCTAGGGCTGCCGACAAGCGACTTGGATAATCGTAGACGATCTCGGCCACGGGCAACGATTCCGCAAGCCCAAACACGAGCGGTTTGGTATTGAGATAACTCACCGCACCTATTTTGATCGTGTTCACCATGCTGATTTCGGATTCTCTGTGACCTCGGAAGTCCTGCTCTGAGATTCACGATTATAGAGGATTTGAGAAATATCGACTAGGCGGAGAGAGACCGCGAAACCGCAAGCGGCGAGGGCCAAGATTCCATGCCGGGCCTGAGACTGTCCGTTCAGAACTCCAGATCACGGAATGCTCGCAACCCACTGCGAAGCGGTATGAGCGTGACCAACAGCGTCATCACGACAACTCCCACCAGCCCCAAAATCATCCACATTCTGAGCGTGCTGGGAGGAATGATCTGAGAACGCAAGTTGACATCGTTTGCCAAGAGATAGAAATGGCACGGCAGGGCGGTCATCATCACAACTAACAGAATGTAGATGGCACTCAGTACAAGATTGAGTGTACCCCCAAAACCAGCCGCGATTTTGGAAGGAGATTGCTCGTGAAAATCCGGCATAGTCGCCCCCAACCCGACCGCCATGCCCGCCAAACCCAGACACAGGAGAAGACAAATAAACTGGTGAACCAGCATCACCAGCAGGGATACGTCGAGCATCCAGTCGCTCGCCAGGACCAAGCCAGCACAAGGAATCCAAGAACCGCACGAGGCGAATAGAAATTTTCCCCACAGGATCGTATCTCGCTTCATCGGCAAGCGTCCCAGGATCCAGAATCTTCGACCCTCGAGACTGATCAAAGGGTAGATGAAGCGCGTGGTAAACGTGGAGAGAATTAATCCCACGACGGCCAAATTTAGAAAGCTGACGATGTTGACCCAAGTGACGACGCTGATGTCTTGACGATACTGTCGAAAGCGGTCGATATTGGCAAAGTACAACATCAACAATCCGAAGAAAATAATGAACTGCGACCATTGCACCGGATCGCGGCGGAAGAGTCGGATATCTTTGATGATCAGCAATTGCGTTTCGCGTGGCAAGAAGAACATCAGTTTCTCGGCCAGGCGATCAATCCAAGCCATTCGCGCATACGGTGCATGGGCCTCACGGGACTGGAGCCTATAGTAACTGTCCCGAAACAGCCGATTCCCTACCCACAGCAACACGATATGAAAAAACAAGGCGTTCGACACCAACACCACCAGATATTTGCCGCTCTCTAGCCAGGGTAAGTCACCGACATCGGGGCCCGTTTTTCGGGCTGCGTCCAATAACCCATTGCTGAGCCAAGTGCTCGGCAGCCACTCGCCGCGAGTAAATTCAAATCGGTGAAACGTCTGCTTAAACCAAGTAGCCCCGAGCAGATCCGCATTGTCGATGTCGAGCGTATGCCAAATCGAACTGTAGGCCACAACCACCACCGCTAGGGCTATCACCCCGACAATGATTCGCCGAAATTGGGGCACACGACTAATCAAGTACAAACAGAAGATGCTTCCCAAGGTACAGGGAATATATGCATACGAGATCATCAGCCCCGGCAAATAAGCGTAGTAATACCAGGGTGCGTCGACCACTAATCCGTAGGCAATCAGCATGGGACTTGCCAGCAGGAAAAAGCCCCAGCTGCTAAAAAACAGGGCTTCTTGAAAGCGATAATACACGAGCCGCGAATCTCGGATCGGAAGCGTCAACAACAAACTAGTTTCATGCGAGGCATACAGGCTCCCGTACAAGATGATTCCCGCCGAGAAAATCAGCATGACCTGCAAGGACATGAAAAAAAGCGTGAACACAAACTGCACCGTTTCGGCGTGATACGTCGCGCCCGGCATGCCGACGTTTGTGACCACAAATTGGAAACCGAAATAAAAAAGTGCAAACAAACCCAACCAGAACACCATGCTTAAGGAAATTACCAGACTGGTGCGCATCCGAGCCTGAGAAAACAGAATCCGCAATTGGCTGCGACTCTCGCGCAAGCGCAGTTTCCAAAACAACTGTCCCTCGCGTTCATGCGAGGGAAGTCGCTCGATTTGACTTCGCACCGTAGAATCGATATCGATTGTTGTCACGAGTGTCTTTTCTGGTTAGTTCCCACGCCTGTACGACAAGTGAGGAGGAGAAGGTTCAAGGCTCGTCAGTTCGAGTCTTCGGTGCAAGTGACGCTGCACTGAAAAAAATGGAGGGTGTCGCTACCGCACGAGAAGCACGTGATTTGCACAACCCCGGTGTGGATCATGCTTTCTGCCCACAGTTTCGCTGTACGTGGGGCTTTGCCGCAAAGGACTAGCTTAATCAATTCGATCCTTGTCATCCGGGGCATTGTCCGGAACCGCAGCAAGATAACGATCAAACTCCTCGCGCCGACCGGCTTGGGCTTCTTCTCGCAAAAAGTCCGTGGTCAACACGACCGCCAGTTTTTCACCAGCAGCACTTGCTAGAAATTGACTTACCGAATAACCCTCCTTGGCCGCTAATGCTTCGATGCTCTTTTTGAGAGATTCTGGTATTTGGATTGTAAGTGTACTCATGAATTGCCTTTAACCATTGCCAAGAATTCACGCGGTGTCAGAACTTAGACGCCGAGTCGCTCAGAACCTCGGAAGTCGGCGACATTATGAGTTATTATATGCTCACATCCTGCCGCTAATGCTAGTTCGAGTACCATATCATCATCGGAATCGACCAAAAAAGGTCTCCAGAGAAAGTGAATCTGCTGTAAATGGGCCTGACTTGCCAAATAGCGGACAAAACCTTCGGCATCCTTCGATGTGCTACCCGGAGGCAGGTTTTCTGGCCGACTCAGAACCTCAAGCCACTCAGAGTAAAGTCCCACAGAGAGACATATAGTGAAATCAGGTGTCGGAATCTTGCTCAGCAAAGCAAAACTTGCCCCTTGACGCGAACGACTTGCAGAGACCAATACGCTGGTATCTAACACGATCCTTTTTGATATTGGATTTTTCATTGCGTCATCTTGCCTTATTCCGGCGTTTCCACTACCCAGGCTGGTCGATGCTCGGAGATTGTTGGGTCAGTGCCAGATAGAGTGACTCCAGAGTACCATGAGCTGTCGACATGTGAGTACGCAATTCGGCTACCGTGCCACAAAAGATAAGTTTGCTTTCATTGAGCACGGCTACGCGATCGGAAATCTCCTCGGCTATCGCCAAAGTGTGGGTCGACATCAGAACGGTCTTCCCGTTGTCGGCATATTCTCGAAGCAAATCTTTCACTAACCGGATGCTCTGGGGGTCGAGGCCGACCATCGGCTCATCCACCACCAAGACTTCGGGTTGGTGAATCAAGGCCGCCGCGAAGACGGTCCGCTGTCTCATGCCGTGCGAGTAACTTTCGGTAAGCCGATCCAAGAACGGAGTGAGTTGAAACCGCTCGGCCTCTCGGGCAATGGCTTCCTGGATTTCGGCACGGGTCAAACCATAAAGCTCCGCCACGAATTCGAGAAATTCTCGCCCCGAGAGTTTCTCGTAGAGAAACGGTTGGTCGGGAACATAACCCACCAGCCGACTCGCCTCGCGATGTTGCTCGCTCACCAGGAAGGGCCCCACATGAACACTACCCGAGTTGGGCTTGAGCAATCCGACCAGCATCTTGATCGATGTAGTTTTGCCGGCACCATTGTGCCCCAGCAAGGCCAGCAATTCCCCCTTGGCTATCGAGAGATTCAGTCGATCCACGGCAATTCGACTGCCGTAGGCGCGGGTAACATTTTCAAAGCTAATCATCGAGGGAGGTCACACCCGCGGTAAAGTTGATGTCGACTCCCTTCGAGCCTAACCCAAGATGCAAGCGAGTGCCAGCCGAACCCGAAGAAACGGAGGGCCTGGCGAGGATACCGAGTTGAATTTCCCGAGAGAATGAATCCTTAATTCTGTTCCCACTTCAGCAGTTCTTTGAAGAGTTTGTCACCGATCTTTTTCGCATCGTCATCGGATAAGCGATCGAATCGAAGCCGTGAGCTCCCCACGACAACCTCTCGGCGGAGAATTTTACCCCGGGGCTCGACTAGTGAAACCGCCTGAAGCCGTGCTTTTTCAGAAATCCCCGAGCCAAACAGACTGTGATACTCCACTCGAAAGACGCGAAAGGTCTGATCAGAGGTTTGGAGCGATTCTTGCGATACGACTTCCGCGTGGACCAGCTCGATGGGGTCTCCCGAAGCTCGGAAGGGACTGTAAACCTCCTCTTGCCAATGCCTCCCCAAAAACAGATTGGGCAATTCCGCCCCAGGGAACAAAGCTTCGTGAAGGGTCATGCTGTCGGGCAGGTAGATGGAGACTTCGTACGGAAGTTGCCCAGTAAAGACATTCAGTTTGAGTTGAGAATCACACACCCGACCCGAGATAGTCAAGACCGAGGGCATGCT
>CALMBE010000407.1 GCA_937860165.1 uncultured Planctomycetaceae bacterium | reverse complement strand
TGACAGGCCCCTGCACGGCCGTTCCTAGCGACCTCGCCCGCGATCGGTCAACAATTTTGCGAAGCCCTTTGACTGTGTAGCCAAGCAGCTCCGCAGCCTCGCGAAGGTCGAGGAGTCCATCATCAGGTGTTTTTTGCAGGGATGCGACCATTGGAATGTGAGATAAATAGGCGGTCTCCCGGAGGAGACCGCCGTTAGCGTTTCAGCCAACGCCGAACCGGTTTAGCCGGCCGACTGTACCTCTTTCAGTTCGACATGCGACTGAGCGAGTTGCAGCACACGGATCGCTGCCGGTAGGTCCGCCGCGGTGAAGTTGCTGACGAACTTTCGCTCGTCGCCGTCCCGGTAGGAACGCTGCACATTCACGCTGCGAAACTCTCGTTTGGGCGATCCGTTCGTGCCGCCGGCTTCTTGGACGAACACGCTGGCGCTTACGTCGCCGAGCCTGAACGTCGCCTCAGGGGTCTTGGCCATAATGACTACCTCCGTCGTTGTGAAGGAAACGCTTCGTCCGTAGACGCCTAACCCACGATGAGGCTAGGCGGCACAGGCTGCCACCGAACTCCTCGCAGAGCAAGCAAAATAGGGCGAAGCTGAACAATGTTAGGAAGAGGCACACGGGGGAAATCCGGTGCCTCTGAATCCGATCGATAAAGTCGATCGTCAAACCACCCGATTCCACGCGCGATTACGCTCAGCGAACGTCCTCGCAGTTCAAGTCCTCGGGTTCCATCAACGACCGGGCACGGTCCGGAGCGTCGATTGGGTGCAGCCCTGCTACGCGGCGGCTAACGGATTCCTACTCGGAAATCACGCGACGGCCGGGGCGGGTTCGGGAGTGACCTCCGTAGCAGATCGGTCGGTCTTGAGCGGGTGCGCTTGGCACCACGTCGCGTACTGATCGCAGATTTTTCCAAGGGTCGCCAAATCCGTGGGACGGAGCCAGTTAGTAAATCCTTTCCGAGTGCCGTATTGCCAGGGACGCTGGACATTGATGCGGTGGTCTTCTCGGATGGAAGCAACGAGGCCGTTTTCCACGATGTGGTGGACGATTTTGGGCATGTCGTCAGTCGGTTTGTTTTGGGCCGATGATGTTTGCTTGGCTTTGGTCATGAGAAAAAAGGAGGAAGAGGTCGTCGCAAGTCGACCCTTCGTGAATAAACCGCCATGTCCTGCGAGGCGGAACGACTCTCGTTCAAGATTGCCGAGCATCGCCGTGCCGACGAGCGAGCACTCCTCAAACGAGAGTGAATCGGGGCCGGGGTTCCGGCGTTAGGGCCGGCGGCCAATTGATGTCGTTCTCCTTTCCAGCAATAGTTTTCGCGGAACGTCAACTGCCTGAGTGACTCTGGGAGTTCATGGCTCCAACTGTGATTGTGCTGAGGCGCGGACCGCAGCTATTCATCAACGCCGCGCCGGCTTGGGCGGCGACAATTTGTGGGGAGCGTCGCAGGGGAATACCTGGACGCTCGAATGTGGCCAGTTGGCCAATGGCAGCGATCGCAGTCGCCTAGGAACGCCCGTGGGCGTCCATCGCAGCGACCCCGTCGCCTCCGGGTTGCGACGACAGCAAGTGTCGTCAACGACGGATCTGAGGTTCCTCTCCGAGCAGTCACGCCAGTGCGTAGGAGACTGCTTCCATCGCCAAGCAGCCCAATACGGCCGCGTCGTACCAGACGCTGGGAAGATCGCGGCGTTTTGAGCCATAGATCGAGCGAAGAATGCGGCGCGCACGATTTCTGTTGTCGAAATGAAATTGGTCGGCGCGGGAGATTTGGTGTCTCAGAAACAAGCCGGGCGTCTGGCTGACAGTGGCCGTGATGTCTTCGTTCGACATCGTGTACAGCATTTGCGTCAGATTGAGATACCGGGGTTGCTGGAAGTGAGCAAACCAGCCTTTGGGCTCCACGCGGAGGTAGATTTCCTTCGGGACAGAGGTTGTGATCGCATTCAATTCTGCGGATGTCATGGGAATGGGAGGAAGGGGAGTAAGGCCCGCTTACGCGGGGCAAACCGAGGTGAACATCGGGCGATAGCGAGATAGGTCTCGCGGACGTCAGTTCGCTTCGGGAATTGCCAAACAAAACAACAAACAACTCGTCGTGGAGGGAAGAGGTTCGATTGGGCCCAACGGGCCCAACCCGGTGCGCAGTGGCTGGAAGACCCGGAGCGCCGGCGGCCAGGCCTTTCGATCTGAGTCGAGGCCTGGCTCCCCCGGCATAGCACCCGGAGGGTGCGTCTGGAGCCGCCGGACCACAGGGACGGCGGATGCTCCAGAATGGCGGGGGAGCCAGGCGTCGCGAAGCGATCGCCTGGCCGTCGAACCTGGGGGGAAACAAGACATTACAACAAACACAAACCCGTCCGCCGCTGTCCGTGTCCGGACGGAGTCCGGCCAAGTCCGCCGGACAGCGGCCCAAACGTGCCAACGCCTCAAGGGGTATGGAGAGTGGGGGAGTCACGGGTTCAATAACGGCACGGGTTCGGATTGATCATGGAGAAACCACACAGGCTGAAACAGGAATGATTCGGCGTTCAAATCCCCGTAGGCGGCGAATCGCCAGAGCGCACGGGCCGGTTTATCGGCAATCGCTTGACGCATCTGGTCGCGGTATCCGGCGGTCGGAGCCACCGCAAGTACGAGAAACGGACCTTTGGTCACATCTGGAAACAACACGGCGTAGCGATTGAATTCCGAGTCCGCAAACGCGGCATAGCCTTGGTGGGAGCGGGCAATCTTGCGCTTGGCGCCGTTGGCTCCAGTCTCCGTTTCGAGGCAATAGCCGACCCGCGCTGCTCCCGATTGCAGCACGAAGGCGTAGTCGGGCTCACAGAACAGGGGTTTGCCGTTGGAAAGATCGAATCGCAACGAGGTGCGTTTGGCGGTGTCCGGCTCCTCGGGGTTGACGATGTGGCCCCGCCGCAGTTGTCGGACAAGTTCAACGGACGTGGATCGCGCCACCGCCTTCATGAGCGTTAGCTGAATCTGCGTTGTCACCCAATTCGTGCCGCATTAGTGGCGCGGGCGGAGGGGAGCTCGGCCGCAGCAATACGCTCGGATCGCCCATCTGTTCGGCGAGGACGTGAAGGCCGTTTTCCGTGATGGAGTAGGCGTAGCATGCCGCTGTTGCAGTGGGATCGGCGAATACGGGTGACATTCGTCGTAATAACCCGCGGCTGCTCAACCGTTGGCAACTCCGTCGCACTTGACGGTCTTTGACGCCGTCCAGACAGTGGTCCTGGAGTTGGCGGCGAGTAATCACGTTCGTCACAGACGTGATTTCCAGAAACTCGCAGTCACGCGGGGCGGTCGTCGGCAACATGGGTTTGATGTTAGGAGAAGTTAAAGCGGTCATTATCAGGATTGTCCTCGGCCGGCGCTGCCGGAGTGTTTTGGAAGACCTTGAGTCGGCGCGCCCGCGCAACTTCGGTCGGCTCGGGAGTAAACAGATAATTCTTGGTGCCATAGAGTTGGGTGAGGTACTCCTCAACGGCGTATTGGCGTTCGCCCGGATCGTCGAACGGGTCAGGAACGTCGGCGGTGCGAAAGAGCACTGTCTGTTCCCGGCCGTTGATGCGGCCACGACAGAGGGCGCAGCGGGGAGGAATGACGCTGAGCAGGAACTCCACGATGCCATCTTGAAAATCGAGGTCGTAGCGGGGTCGGCCGGTATGTTGCACATCCACCCGAGTCCGCTGAACGAGCGTTTGCGACCAGCCCTGGGACCACCCCTTCATCCAATTGATCGATTCGCTCTGTGTGCGACTGGCGCCCAGTGAAGCCGAAGCCAAGCGATTAAAAGCGCGTCCGATCGCCGTGCCATGGGCCTGGCTCGTGGATTCGCCAACCGATTGGGCCACCGAACGACTCTGCCCGCCGCCTTGCCCCTCACTTTCAAAATGACTGTTCCCCGACGAAAAAAAGTCGCCCTGGGAATCGCTCGCCGAGGGAATATGTAAAAGTTCACCATCGAAGGAAATCGTATTGATCGACGACGCGACTCCGGACGATTGGCCGAGGCTGCTGGCGTCGCCGGAGCCGCTGCTGCTGCTCCAATTGCTTTGTTCGCCGGTGGCCGTTGTGCGCAACTGCGTTCGTGAGCGCGCTGTGCTCTCGTTGCGGACAATGGAAACGCCGCTCCCCGTAGAGGAGCCGATGGCGGCCGACAGTCCGACACTGTGGGATTGGGAGATCCCGCCGCTAATGCTCTCGCCGCCGTTGATCATGGTGACGACCTCGTCCCGGCCGGGGTCGGGCCGGTCGACCTCTTGGACGCGCTCCGCGAGTTGACTATTCGGGAGGCGCAAGTAGCGGACAAGTTCCGCGTCCGGGAGTTTCTGCTGACCGCAGATCACAAGATCAGAATTGTTGATCACGGGGTAAAACAGATCGAGATCGCCAATCTGAAAGGTGGAGCGATCCTGCCACAGTGTCACGAGGGATACTTTTGTGGCGCGGCAAAGTTCGTACGAGGAATCGAGGTCCGGACCTGCCAGCGAGCTGTTGCCGGGCTCGTCTAAAATCACATAGTGGAGCCGCTGACGCCCTTCGGCGGTGAGCTTGGACGCCGTGAGCCGAATTTGCCGAAAGGCAAGGTCGGTTACATTGGCCATGGACCGCTGTGAGCGCAAGTCGTTGGGTCGGCCGACGAAGATCATCCAGTGGCCCCGCGTGATGATTTCTTCGTAGGGAACGGACGGCACGTCGGGGCGCGAATAAATGGCCTCCATGACCACATCGACGGAGCGGGCGACCATGTTCTGCGTGCTCTCCAACATGCCGTCGATCACCTGATCGCGCTTGGTCGCTCGCAAGCGGTGCAAATGTTCAAAATCGTTCCGGTCGCGACGGGGCAGGCGGTGCTGGAAGCGCGCAAAAAGGCGATCGTGGTCCGGATCGTAGACGTTCATGAGAATCAGCACCTCAGCCGGCGAGAGTTGCCGTCCTTCGTCATCCGGCGTGGCAATCAGGCGAAAGAAATTGCCGGCGTGCCGATACAGCCGCTTCATAATCTCCCGCTGTTCGGGCGTCACGGCGCGCAGGAGCGTTTCCAAGTAGTCGTCGACCTGCGTTTGTCGCCACCATTCAAAGGCGCCGCCGGCGCGGTAGGACTCAGGGCAGCGGAGCGGCTGTTCGCTGTGAACACGCTGGGGCGTGGGATCGAAAACATGGACCCGTTCGAGGAACTGCGGATCGCCCGTCGTGTGATATTGCTTCGCCAGCCAAGCGACGATGTCGTGAGGCAGCATGCCGCGATTGTCAAAGACGGTTCCTCCGTGGCCGGCCAAGAATAGACTTTGGACCAACCCCTGCGCCAAACGGCTCTTGCCGCCACCGCTTTTGGCGATCAGCGCGATGTGACAGGCTGTCTCTTTGTCGGAAAGTCGCAGTTCCGCCAATTGATCCGCATTGAAAGACAGCACGCCGCGGTGCGGTCCCTCGATGGCCAGTGGCGAACCAATAGAAAAGTCCGCAGGCCAGCCGATAGCGGCTCGATACTCTTCCATCCAGCGCGGCAGGGCCGGCGCTTCATTCGACGCGGTCAGCGGCTGGCTTTTCACAGCAAGTCCTCCAGAGTCCGTTCGATGGACTGAAGTTCTTCGCGGAGGCGCTGATCGGCGTGTCGATTGTGGACGCCGGACTGTTTGAGCTGGTCAAGTTCATGGGCCACCACTTCCTTGCGATGGAGGAGTCGGTCAATGGCTTCGTTGACGTGCGACGGCCGCCTCCAATGACGGACGCGGACGCCCGACTGGGCGGCAAACGATTGGCCCCACTGGCGAATGTCGTTGTTGAAACGGAAATAGAGCGCGACCGCCAGCAGGGGAAGCGCAACGTAAACGGCCAATGCCGCCAGCGCCGTGGCCGCTAGGTAGACTACGATGGCGCCGACGGCGCCGACCAAAAGCGGGGCATGCGGGTGCCGCAGCCTGGCGCCCGCCAAGTAGCCCGGCACAAAAGACGCGACAGCGAATGCCAATGCGTAGTGTTTGAACAAGACGTCGATCATGGCGTTCTCAATAGTTGCTGTAGGAGGCTCGACGGGTGGAATACGATGAGTCGTTATGCAGCTCGCGGCTCTTGGCGAGCCACTCGTACCAAAACAGCTCGCGTTCGCGCGACTTTTGAAGCAAGTAAGACATTTGAGCGACGCGCGTCGTATGTTCCTGGGCGTAACGCTCAACCAAGGACCGAAGGTCCGCAAACTGCGAAAACAAAGACTCCAGCGAAGGTCTGCCGCTCGGCGAATAGACAGCCGACCGGAGTCGCTGAACTTCCGCTTCCAATTTGACGAGCGTGGGCGAGAAGGCGGCTAGATTTCGCTGCATGTCCGCCCGCAGAGCTGCGCTGACAGCGTCGCCCCGGCGCTCGACGGTACCCATTCTGCGATCAAGATTTCCGAGGACTTGTTGGGTCGCGGTTTGGCTGGTCGCGAGCGGCACGAGTTGTCCGCCGAGCGTACGGAGCTGTTGTTCCAATTCTGCGGTCTTGGCGCTCCACTGGTTGATGAGCTGAGCGCCCCCATTGATCGCGTTGGCGTGGACGGCGTCGGTCTTGCGCATAACAGCTTGTTGACGCGTCAACTCGTCGACCAGCGACTGTAAACGGGTGATTTGAGCCCGCGCGTCTCGAACAGCAACTTCCTGGACAACGAGTCGATCCTGAAAACTCTTGAGTTCCTGTCGGGTTAAGATGCGAATACTCTCGTCGGTGGGCATCTGTGTCAGCTTCTCATCATGTTGCCGCAGCACGGTCGCGTGTTGTTCCACGTTGAGCAGGCGGGTTTGGAAGTCGCGCGCCATCTCGACAAACCCGTTCCTGATATTGAGCGACATCATTGCGAGGAGGGCGAACACCATCGTAAACCCGACGACATTGATGGCCTTGCGAATCGCGGGCCTTGTCGGACGAAGTGAGCCCAACCACGAGCGTCGCGCGGGCAGCAACAGGGGCACATCCTGGTTCGCCAGGGGCGTGATATGACGAACGTTTGGAAATACGCCCACGACATAGTTTCCCAGCAATAGGACCGACAGCGACTCTCGTTGCCCTTCAATCTTGTGGCCATGTTCGAGTCGTAAATGTTGCCGTAAGAGGGAAGGGAGCCGCTCGATGCAACGCACAATCTCTTTCCGATAGGGCGCCGCGCCATCGAGTTTGGGCGGAACCGACGTCGACTTGGGGATATAGCTAATGACATGCTCTCGAATGGCGTTTGCCTCGTTGTCGTGGACGGACAGCCGCTCCCCAGCAAATCTCAACAGTTGCGGGGAAGTTGTTGCGTCAAGCTGCTCGTCAGCGTGGGTGTAGCAGGTGACTTGGACGCAAGCACCTACCTCATCGCGTTTGCCGAGACATCGCGCTTCTTGATTGGCGGAGAGTGTTGTCAGGCAATAGTCGGCGACCGCGTTAACGACCTTCTCTGCCGGTTCCGAGAGGGCCTCACCGATCTTCTTGATGTTGCCGCTTGCGAATACAAAAGGGTCGCGCGACTTCAGAATGAGTGCGGTGAGCGCGTCCTGGGCCTTGCTCTTAGCTTCGTTGACCTCGTCCAGCGGCTTGCCGCGTTGGAGATCGTAGAAGGCATTGAGCTTATCAATTGCGATTAAGGTCTCGCGCTGCCGAGCCACGTCTGCCTGAAGAACGTCGGTCATGGCCTCTAGCGTGGGCGCCGTAGTGAGCTGCCTCACCTTGAAGTCATCTGTCAGCGACTTCTTGATCTCTTGACGAAGGAGTTGAGAGTTGTGGGTATTCATTGTTTTTTCCTTGCTAATGTGAGTGCCTAATACTGGTCTAACGAGAATGCCTAGTACTGGAGAAACCGGGAAACGTCGAATGATTTGGGCAGCCAGCCAACGAGGCACCAGCGGCCAAAGATTACACAGGGATCGAATCGGCGCTCCCGGCCAGCGAAGCGGCATGTCAGAGCGCGTCGAACCAGTCGCGGGCGACCGGGAGGACCTCGTGCCAGGTGTTGAGGTGGTCGAGGTCCGGCCACTCGACCAGCTCGACGTCGTTGCACCCGGCCAGCGCGTCGCGCGCCGACTCGGCGAGCGGG
>CALMBE010000406.1 GCA_937860165.1 uncultured Planctomycetaceae bacterium | reverse complement strand
CCACCACCAATTGGGCCGGCAAGGTCACCCAGGCCCTCTTCCATGCCCTCAAGATCCGTATGCCTCGTACCAAACGAGATCGGCTCGTCGCGCTGCAGAACACCCAGAAATGAAAACACTACACCCCCCGAGACGCTCACAGAAATCCGACGGAACACGAACACTAACTGCTTGTAATCCCTGCATATATCGACACAGATTTCGCCACGCCGTGACAGATCATTCATCCCTGTGCAGCACGACACGCCTCAGTTCCTTAGCTGTCTCAACACACAAAACACGATGAGTCCAATGTAATTATCCCGGTTAAATAGATTGGACTATGGGCTTCACCCCAATCTCGAACGACCGACACAAGACAGTCCATCCCCTATCCATTCACACACACTGCTCGACCGACGTGTGCCAACGAGCCATCAATCTCGTATCTCTCTCCTGGAACGCATCACACACTCACCCGTGATAGACCGACTCATCATGACATCATCATTCAGTGATCCCCCACGCACCCGTGACGTCTTAGCCCTACTCACCCCCCTGTTCGTCGTCACAGGCCAGTCACGATTCATTCAGGAGCAACTCCTCGACGAGAGACTCTTGATTCTCAATGGCAGCCGACGACGACTCGACACACGAGACGCCACCTTTCTCACCCGGTCACATCTCGGACAACCCTACTTTGCTGACCTGATTACCCATCTCACCTCTGGCCCCGTGATCCTCATGCATCTCCAGGGACGCGACCCCCTCACCGCCCTGCACCATGTGATGCGTCGTCTCGGCAGCATGCACGAGACATCCCCACTCGGGCTCCAGCAGACCCGGGCACCACAGGCCCTGTATTACTCCCAGTCACCACATGACGCGCAACAAGACCTGCTCTATGTCGGCTTCGTCCCTACATCGGACCAAGAGCCGAGGACGCCCCATGCCCGACGGGACGTCACCCCACGCACCACCTATTCGCAGTCTGCATAAACCGATGACCCGCACCACACCCCATTCACCATTCCCCGTCATCACCACGGAGACACTGGCTCAACGCACTAGCCCTGCATCCTGCTCAGTCACGCGACCCTGTCTGCCTGTCAGGCTGATAACCAGATTCCATTCACCGATTCACACACAAGGAGTATCAACATGAAGACATTGATCCCCATCCTCGCCCTCTGTCTCAGTACGGCCCTCATCAGTGGCTGTGCAACCATGGCGAACATCGATCAACAGGTTTCGGTCACGACACAGCCAGATGACGCCAATGTCACAATTGGCAATATTACGGGCACTTCGCCCATGAGTGCCACCGTACCCGGCGGATACAGCATTCCCCAGTCGATTCAAATCACGAAGGAAGGCTATCAGCCACAGACGGTCTCCATACAACGAGGATTCCGAACTTCGCATCTTGTACAGGACTTCCTCCCTGGGTTGTTGTTGGGTCCCATTCCCATCCTCGTTGATGCCATCACAGGCGATTGGTGGTATGTCGCGAACTCGAACTATCACGTGAAACTACAAAAGACTCAAGGCGGGTCAACAGGACAAGAAACGAAATAATTCACTCTGGTCATTCCCCGAGTGAGGCCATCCATCACGATGGCCTCACTCATTCCCCCTCACTTCATACTCCCCCCATCTCATCCACGTACGATCCTTCACGACGAACCCCATCCTGTATCTCTTCAGTAGAAGACCACACAATACAATCCAAGTAAGGAATGCCCATGCTCGTTCAACGCACCGTCCTCCTCTTCGTCCTCTTCGTCTTCGGAGTCTTCGTCTTCGTACTCGTACTCTTCCTCTTCTTCCTCTTCTTTGGCATCAACCAATGGGGTCGCCCAAGGAGCGAAGACTCCCAGCGTGTCGATTTCCAATGGGTCGATCAAAGTCGACGAAGCACCTGGCGATGAGAAAACGAAATCTAACGAATCTTGTGGTTCATTAAGTTGCACGATAGGCTCCTTCACCTGCTTACAATTCTGATGAATACGGGAACGTCTAGTAGAGTCGTCGCTGGAGGGAATGGTACGTAAGTTTTTATGGCGAATCGGGCGCGTCTTGGCAAGATTACCAGTCCGCTCCCACGCTATGAATTTGATCGATTGGGGGAAGTTGTTCCAAGCGTCGCAGTCCAAAAACTTGTAAAAACTTTTTGGTGGTCCCATATAAAAAGGGGCGTCCCAATTCTTCCGCTTTCCCGACAATACGCAATAGGTCGCGTTCCATCAACACACGTAAAATTTCGCCGCACTGGACCCCCCGGATGGCTTCTATTTCAGCCCGGACCACCGGCTGACGGTAGGCCACCACGGCCAGCGTTTCCAAAGCCGGTGGGGAAAGCCGAATTTCCTCGGCTTCGCCATGCATTCTCCGGATCCAATCGGCCAGGGCAGGACGGGTAAAAAACTGCACTCCCCCCGCCACTTCAATCACTTGCAGGGCACTGGCCCGCTGATCGTAGCGCCGGGAAAGTTGTTTTAACAATGTTCGAGCTTCCGTTCCATCGGCAAGTTTGGCCAAATTCGCCAATTTTCTTGTCGAAATTGGCTCGCGGGTCAGAAACAATATGGCCTCGATCCGTGCCAACTTGGCAGCTTCGGAATCGTCAGAATCCGCGATTTGCTGGGTAGCCCGGGGTGTCCGTGGGCCCACAGAAGCCGCGCCGTTTCGCTTCGCCTTTGGATTCTTGTCATTCGGAGCGGCCAAGGGGGTGCGATAACGCTCGGAGACGCTCGCCAGACGAAAACCAAGAATACCCGGGCGATGGTACATGAGACTGTTGATCCGTCGAGTTTCTACCGCCACTGGGTAACGCGACTGGCAGCGTCGAGACTGGCATTTTGCATGGCCGAAACTTCCCCGACTACCTGGCGGACGGTGGCGACGGGGTCGGTATCAATGGCCTCGAAATGCCGAGTACAATTGCCGTTTTCACCTAAGCAAATCGAACAATGGAAGCGAAATCTTTTGCCGTCTTTTCCCCAGGGTTCCATGGCATAGTGAGCGGCACCCATGCTCCGCAAGAACGCCAAGTGGGGTTCCAATTCGGTAGCCAGTTCACCCGATTCGAGATTGGGGGACTTCTCGCCTAGCGGATTCGCGCTGAGCGGCTGGGGTTCGCTGAATGGCATAGTCGCCGAGGCCAAAGCGACGGGCGCAGCGCTCGAAACATGGGAGAGTGGCACATAATTTTGAGGGGTGGGCAAGACTTCGTCGAACCGCGGAGCGACTATGCGATCGTGTTCTACGGTGTCTTTCGAGGCCACATGGGACCAGCCGATGGCGTCTTTGGCTACCTCTACAAACCGGTCCACGACCCGCTGGGCACTCGCCGGGAGCGGCCCATAGTAAGTCCAGGCTGCCGGGAGACCCACCAGGGCGAACAGCATCACTGCCGCACGGAAAAAAACGGGCATGGCTTCTCATCCTTGAGTGCTTTTCAATCCACATGGCCTCACGCATCCTTACGTTGGCCTGGGAAGCGGCGGGGATGGTAACCCCGAACGAAAATCATCGGCAAGGGCAAACCTCGCTGAAATGTACATCGGCTATAATGCTGGCATGAACGACTCGATTTATCTCGATCACAATGCCACGACCCCACTCCTGCCGGAAGTTGCCGAGGCCGTGCGCGACGCCGCTGTGCGATATCGCGCGAATCCCGCCAGCCAGCACCATTTAGGTCAGGCCGCCCGCCGAGCCCTCGAAACGGCTCGGGATCGCATTTCCGAGCTGTTGGGGGCAAAAACGAATGGTATGGACCCCGATCGACTTGTCTTCACCAGCGGCGGGACCGAGGCCAATAATTTAGCGCTCTTGGGAATGCTAGCACACCTGCCACCAGGTCACTTAATCACTTCTGCGATGGAGCACTCTTCGATTTTGAGGCCCGTCGAGGAACTTGAACGGCGGGGCTGGCAGGTTTCAAGAGCCGGAGCCGAGCAGCGGGGAATCGTGCGAGTCGATGAATTGGAAGCCTGTTTTCGCCCCAATACGCGATTGGTTTGCATCCAGGCGGCCAACAACGAAACCGGGGTCCTGCAACCGATCACAGAAATCTCAGCGATCTGTCGGAGACACTCGGTGCCGCTGATGAGCGATGCCTGTCAATTGGTCGGTAAACTACCGGTCCTGTTTACCCACTGGGGGCTGGCGGCTTTGAGTTGTGCGGCCCACAAATTTCACGGTCCCTTGGGGATCGGTGCGCTCTTGCTGCGGGGGGACATCGCGGTGCAACCCCGGTTGTTCGGTGGGCACCAACAAGCTGGGGTCCGTCCTGGCACCGAGTCGGTCGCACTGGCCGTGGGAATGCAAGTTGCCCTGGAATGCTGGCGCCGCGACGCCGAGCCCCGCACGCGCCACTTGGCGGCGTTGAAGACACGCTTTGTCGAGCAACTCTGCGCGGGAATTCCCTCGGCTGTAGTGATCGGTCACGACGCCCCGCGACTCCCAAACACAGCATGCATTGCCTTTCCTGGGATTGACCGACAGGCTTTTTTTCTGGCGCTCGATACCGTGGGGATTGCTTGTTCCACGGGTTCGGCATGTGCGAGTGGATCGAGCGAACCCTCGCCAACGCTCTTGGCCATGGAACTCGCGCCGGAGCAAGTCGCATCGGCTCTGCGGTTCAGTTGGGGCGCTACTACCGAGATTGCTGAGATCGACGAGGGGTGTCGCCGTATCCTCAATGCTTACAACGAGTTGTGTCGCTTGAGAAAGTGCTAAAATTTCGGGGCAAGTCCTCCCGATGGGCCACGCAATCGGATACACTCAGGGCTTGTTTTGCCAGTCCGCTGGGGGTACTGCTCTTCGGGTGCTGGAAAATTTTTGTCTTTTCGGATGGACCCATGATCGCCGAATCGGTGCTGAGAATTGATTTGCCAACGGCGCTCTGCGATCCGGCAGCAAATTCTCTCATCAGCTCAAGCCACCACACGCCGCTCGAGTCGGCGACGTTTGTTGCCGGTCCCGAAAATCGACTGTCGTTGCTAGCTTTGGAGCGATTGCTGACCGGCTCGTCCGAATTTTCAGCGGGGGCGATCGGAAAACCTCTCGTGCTGGTCGGCCCCTCGGGTAGTGGAAAAACATCATTAGCCCGCGCTGTCGTGCGCAGGTGGTCGGCGCTGTTCTCTGCCGATTCGGTTGCGTACTTCACCGTGGTGGATTTTGCCCGCGAGTTGATCGTGGCACGCACTGCGGGGGAACTTGGTGCCTTTCGCCAGCGAATAAGAAACCTACGCCTGCTGGTGCTGGAGGACCTGCAAAAATTGCCTCCGCAATTCGCATTGCATGGCGAATTGCGCGAAACTTTCGATGCCCTGTGCGAAGAAGATGCCACAGTCCTCTGCACCTCGCAAATCGCCCCAACGGTTCAGCCAGAACTCGAAGCAGGGCTCCGCGACCGGCTGGCAGGGGGGCTGCTGCTGTGGCTCAACCTGCCTGGAATTGCGGCCCGATTGGATCTCTTGCGGCTTGTAGCCGCGGATCGCCAAACCGCCATCAACGAGCGGCAATTGCAATCCCTGGCGGAGTCGGCGAGTGGTTCCGTCCCTCAGGTTCTTAGTGTTCTTAGACATTGGGAGCTTGGCCCGCCAGCAGGATCAAACTGCAAGGCGACAATCACAACCCTGACTGCCAAGCAAGTGATTGCCGTGGCCGCCCGTTACTTCGGCATTACCCAGACGGCCCTGCGTGGCCCAGCCCGGCGGAAATCGCTGGTGTTCGCCCGGGGAGTCGTCGTGTATTTGCTCCGTACGCTCACCAATTCCAACTACACACAAATCGGGCGGGAACTCGGGCGACGCGACCACTCAACCATCATACACGCAATGAGCACCATTCAAGATTCACTGACTGCCGATACCAACACCCAACACACAATCGAGGTACTCCGCAGAATTTTACTGGCGGGATAGACCTGTTGAACCACAATGTTCAATTTTAAGCGAATGTACATTCCCCCAATGTGGAAAGCTAGTCGGTTCCATGTTTGTAACCAGTATGAACTCATGCCAATTTTCTGAATTCTTCTCCACTGCTTAATTTGTTATTCGTTTATCGACCGGTCACCGACATTCTTCCAACTTCCCTCACACAGCTTTTCCACAATCATTTATCAATCGTAACTCGTTAACTGGTCACAACTTTCGACTGATTTTGAACACTTATCAACAATTTCCACCCTTGTATTACTACTACTGCTATAAATCAATTTTAATTATTAAAGGGAAACACTTTCAGGAGGATTCCATTGAGTACCGTACTAGAAAACAATTCCGCCACGCTTTCCCAGCACTCGGGCGGGAAGGGGACCAAGTCGATGAAAATTTCCTGTGACCGTGAGCAACTTCTTCAGGCGTTTCAAACCGTCGCCGTGGTGGTCCCCTCACGCAGTCCAAAACCGATTCTGCAAAACGTTAAGCTCGAAGTGACGGCGGATACCGCCACCCTTTCAGCAACCGATTTGGAGGTTGCCATTCGGCATCAGGTGACGGGGGTCGACATTCAAATTCCTGGCATGGCCGTCTTGTCGGTTTCCCGCTTTGGTTCGATCTTGCGAGAAAGCAACGATCAAACCCTGCACTTGGAGTGCGACGCCACGAGCACGACGATCCG
>CALMBE010000405.1 GCA_937860165.1 uncultured Planctomycetaceae bacterium | reverse complement strand
GGCGCCGCTTGCACCGTATCGGGCCAAGGCGAGCGACAGTTCCTCCTCCAACCCGTGCTGGGCGCCGGTGTCGAGCGTCAGCGTGACAGGTGGACGTGCGTAGTCGGCGGAGTAGCCGGTTTCCAGGCCGAGCGTTTCATCGACATGGCGCTCTATGCCGCCAAGACCGCGATTGTCGATACTGACGCTGCCGAGCACGTGTCCGGCCAGACGGCCCTGCGGGTAGACGCGCTTGGGCTCGGTGCGGAATGCGAGGCCCGGCAAACCGAGGTCATGGATACGCTGGGCTGTCGCGGGCGGAAGTCCGCGCTTGATCCACACGAAGCGGCGGTTCTTGTCGACGAACTGGGCGCGCAAGTCGGCTGCGTCGAGATCGGGAAAGATCGCGGCCAGCCGTTCGCTCGCTTCGTCGGGATCGACGACGAGCAAGGGGTCGGCGAACAGCGAGTGCGAGGGCAGATCGGTTGCGAGCAGCCGGCCTTTGCGGTCGACGAGATCGGGCCGTGCGTAGATTTGCACGATGGGTTCGGCGAGTTGCGCACGCGGGCTGCCGCCTGCGCCCGATAACGCAAGGCGCAATGCCTGCCCGGCAACCGCAAGAAACCCCAGCGCGACGAGCGCCGCGATCGCAAGGACGGGGTCGCGCAGACCCGTCCGGCGCGGCGGCTGATCGTGAAACGACGCTGCGGCCGCTTCGATCATTTTGCCGGGCTCTTTTGCACGGCTGTGATTTCCGACAGCTCGATGTAGTCGCCGGCCACGGGCGGGCGCATGCCCAGCGCGTGCGCAGCTGGTTCGATGCGGCCGGGTCGGGAGAGATAGGCGCGTTCGGCGCGCAGCACCGCAATCTCGTTCTCCAGCCGCTCTCGCTGGCGATCGGACATCTGCACCTGCGCTTCGAGACGGCGGGTCGTAACGCTTTCGGCGTACAGACAATATGCGGACGCTATCGTCAGTCCGATGGCGGTGGTCGTTGCGGCAATGCGCATCGGCGGCTCCTTGTCGGGCCCGCCTACCTGCCGAGGATCACCTCTGGCAGGCCGAGCGCGGCCAAATCCGGTTCCCAGGGGGCGGCAACGGTCCGTTCGGCGGTGCGCAACCGGGCCGAGCGGGCGCGCGGGTTGGCCGCGATCTCCTGCTCCGTTGGGCTTATCGATTTGGAGTTAACGATTCGGAAACTTGCGTCCTGGCCCTGAATTTCTGTTGGCAAGTGACGTGAAGTCCCCGGTTTGCGGCCCGAGCGCTCGGCCAGGAACCGCTTTACGATCCGGTCCTCCAGGGAATGGAACGTGACGACGACGAGACGGCCGCCCGGCGCCAGCAGTGATTCGGCTGCGAGCAGACCGCGTGCGAGTTCGCCCAGTTCGTCGTTGACCCAGATCCGCAGCGCCTGGAACGTGCGGGTCGCCGGATGTTTTTCGCCGGGGCGCGGACGGCCGAGCACGCGCGTGACGATATCGACCAGCTCGCACGTGCGCTCGAACTTGCGCTCCACCCAGGTGAGCGCGCCGGTGTGGTCGCGCACCTTCACCCAGGCCTCGAGGTTGACGATGACTTCCAGCGGGTAGTGGCGCTGAACCACGAAGAGCGCCTTCGCCGCCTTGGAGGGCGCGTCGTAGAGCACCGCGGCGTTTTCCTGCACCGAGCGGAAATCGCTAGTTTGCACGTAGGGTTCACTCTGGGGCACCACCTCGAGCATCAACCCCGCAGCGGCCGCATCGAGAACCCGCCGGCGCTCCAATCGCCGAGGTGCCAATTGCAGAGTCTCTAGACGACGCTGTTTGTCGCGCGCGAGTCGAGGCACAAGCCGAGCCAGTAGCGAGTAGAGACCCATAATCGACCGACAATTTCGAGGAAGAGCAGGTCCAGGGCCACGCCAGATATCAACAGCGCTAATAATCCCAAGACCACCGAATCAGAAGCCGTCGCCCTACGGCCGAGAAGCAACAACAGTCAGAAGTGCCCTGAAGTCGGAATGCCCCTTATCTGTTGCCCCAATCCAATTATCCTGACAAAGTGGCAATCTTGTCAAATAAAATGAGTGCGGGGAGCAAATCTGAAAGTCGCAGAGTTGAACAGCCAAGATCGCTAAGTACGCCAAGAAGTAATGTTTTGACCAGTAAACGAGCGACAATTTAGGCGTTTGTTCCTTGGCTGACTTCGGTCTTTTCGGTTTCACGCTAGGATTGGTTTTTGTGAAACTGGGAAGACTCTACCGATATTTCCACGCGTATCGGTGGTAGGGGGGGAAACGAATCTTCTCTAGAAAACGATTATTCCAGGACGAAAACCATAACCAGCACCCCATGGGGGGTGTGTTGCGAGGAAACCTACCAAGGGCTGACTGCGAGGGGACGAAAACGATGAACATCGCTACCGACCTACCGCGCTGCACCGCTCGTCTGGCAAACTCACAGCAAGCTCGCCTGGTTCTGTCACTCACCCTGTGCGCGATCTTGTTGGCCACTGCCAGTACGTCAGCCTCGACTGTTGAGTCCCATAACCGTTTCGTTGGCCCCCCCCGCCGGCAGCAGCCCCGGCTATCCAACGAAACGGGGACTCAGGTCGTTTTTTTCCAACGTGGAACGGCTGAGGCCGAACCACCGCAGGACAGCGCTAACAACCGTGGCGAACCATCCTAGCACCTCCCGGTCAGCAGTCGGGAACACGCCAGGAAAGAGCAGCGCCAAGAATTGTGGCCCCTGCCAACCGAGAACCGGCACACCAGCTGCCGGCATTCCTTTCAGAGACTCACAAATCGCAGACGAGTGTGGCTTCGAATCCGACCGAAACCAAAATTCTCACGGCAAAACCGCCGAATGATATCCGGAGTGAAGAAATTATCCCGACCCCTGCCGCCGAAGTCGCCGGGACCCAGGCGAAGCCGACAGATGTAACGACACTGGGATGTTTTTCAGCCAAGCCACTCAACTCGGTCGGTATCGAAATTGGATTGCCTGCGGGAGATTTGCCTGCCAATATCGCCGCCCAGTGCGCGGCGGAATTGCCGTTTGCCGGTGACACTCGCTTGGAGTGCGGCTGGAACGTGTTCGAGTTCCACTGGTCGGCAACTTGCCTGTGCCATCGACCGCTATACTTTGAAGAAGTGAACGCCGAACGCTATGGCTACACCCCGAGTTTGGTACTGCAACCGCTGATTTCGGCGGGCCACTTTTTCCTCACCATCCCCGCCCTGCCCTACAAGATGGTGGTCGAGCGACCCTGCGATTGCATTTACACGCTCGGACACTACCAGCCCGGCAGTTGTGCCCCCCGGCGGTGGAATCGGTTGCCATTGCGTGCCGGGGCCGCGTTGGTGGAAGTCGGAGCCATCGCCGGGTTGATCTTGCTGATCCCCTAAGGGGACATAGCAAACCCGCATTTCTCACCACGAATGAGACAAATAGCACGAATCTGTTAGCTGGTCT